>JABDJB010000045.1:0-142500 GCA_013003425.1 Gammaproteobacteria bacterium
GTGCCGCCGATACCGGTCAGTGCATCGTCATAGCTGGCAACGACAGTGCTGCCATTCTGCACGTCGACAATGCCGTCTTCGTTGTTACCGGCCGTGCCGAACTGTGTCGGCAGGCTGGCCGAGAAGACGCCGCTGTTCGGCGTAGTCTCGGTCAGCGTAACGGTTTCGGTCTCGGCGCCTTCAGTGACGGTGATATCGACCGTCTCGGCCACACCCGGGTTGGTGTCGAGATCAGCATCATCGACTGTGATGGTCAGGGTGTCGCCGGGGACGATGTTGGCCGGGGTAATCGTGATGGTGCCGTCGATACCGCCGGTCGTCATCACGGCATCGGTCACCGTTGCCGTGCCGCCGGTGTCAGTGAAGGCATCATCGTAGCGTGCCTCAAGCTGCTGGTTTACCTGCGCATCGAGGACGCCATTGTTGTCCGGGCCAGGCCCGGCACCCAGCTGCGTTGGCAGTGAGCCGGTGAACACGCCGGTATTGATTCCGGTTTCGGTCAGCAGAACGGATTCTGCTTCGCCCGTCACTGTATTGATAACCGTCGCAGTGGCGTTTTCAGCCAGTCCCGGATTGGTGTCCAGGTCGATGTCCGAGACAGTGATTAACAGGCTGTCGCCGAGCACCACCGGATCAGGATCTAACACGATGGTGCCGCTGGTGCCGCCGTTCACCGCTGAAGCATCGGTGCGGGTGACGCTGTTGCCGATCAGTGTCAGGGCATCGAGGTAGGTCAGGGTGATGGTCTGGCTATCCTGCACGTCAAGGATGCCATCCTCGTCAGGTCCGGCGGTGCCGAACTGCGTTGGCAGGCTGCCGCTGAAGACGCCGGTGTTGGCTGCCGTCTCTGTCAGCAGCACCGTCTCGGTTTCCACGCCATCGCTGACGCTGACATTAACCGTTTCGGCCACCGCCGGGTTGGTGTTCAGGTCAGGATCGGTGACAGACAGCATAAGCAGGTCACCGACCACCACCGGATCAGGTGCCAGTGTTGCGCTGCCGTCGGTGCCGCCACCGACCGCGCTGCTGTCGCTGACCGTGGCGCTGCCGCCATTGCCAAGCAGCACATCGTCATAGCTGGCGACGATGGTGTTACCTGCCTGCACGTCGACGATGCCGTCTTCGCTGTTGCCAGCAGTGCCAAACTGGGTCGGCAGGCTGGCCGAGAAGATACCGCTGTTCGGCGTGGTCTCGGTCAGCGTGACGGTTTCGGACTCGGCGCCTTCGGTAACGGTAATGTCGAGAGTCTCGGCCAGCCCCGGGTCGGTATCCAGGTCGGTGTCGGTGACCGTGATCGTCAGCGTGTCACCGGGAACGATACTGGCCGGCGACATCGTGATGCTGCCGTCAAAGCCGCCGTCCACATCGGACTGGTCGGTTGCGACCGCCGGGTTGCCGCTGATATCGAGGGCGTCGTCGTAGCGTGCCTCGACGGTTTGACCTGCCTCCACCACCAGGAGAGCATCGTTATCGAGGCCTGGCGAGGTACCAAACAGCGTATCGAGTGTAGCGTTGAAAACGGCAGTTGCCGGGCCGGTCTCAGTAAGCACCACGGTCTCGGTCTCGAGCGTGGCGAGGTTACTGATCACAACCGATACGGTGTCGGCTGTAGCGCCGTCGACATCGTGATCGGCGTCGCTGACGGTAACAGACAGCGCGGTACCGGGAACGAAGCTGGCCGGCTCGAGGACCACGGTGCCGGTGTCATTGGCCAGTATCGTCACGCGTTGCACCGTCACGGTGGTGTTTGGTGTTGATGCCGAGTCGCTGGCCTGCCAGGTGATGTCATAGCTGCCCGGCGGCACGTTCGGAGAACCCAGCGGCACGGGTGTTCCCGACGCGGTCGTAATGGCAATGGCCTGTACGTCAGGGCTGGGGTCGATGTTGTCCGACGCCAGCGGCACCGGCGTCACAGCCAGCAGGTCGGTAAGCGGCCCGGTGGCGCGGATGCTCAGATCAGCCAGCGGGTCCGGGATAAAGACCGGCGCGACGGTGTCATCGTCGTCGGCCGCGCCCAGGCACACGGAGCCTTCGATCTGCGCCAGTGGTGTACCGCCAAACTCGCTGAGGTTATTGTTGCGGAAACGCAATATCGACAGATTCAAATCCAGGTCTGTTGGCAGGTTCGTAGGTGTGCCGCTCAGAGAAAAGACCACCGGGGTCCTGGTCGCGCCAACAAAGTGATAACCGTCGAGCACGCAGTCGGACAGGTCGACAATGACGGCGCGGATCATCTCGAAGGTCATCTGTGAGCGGGCAAAACGAACGGCCACGTCGTTGATGACATTGGCCACGCCGCCCAGGGCCATGCCATAGATGCGCGCAGTTTCGGGGTCAGCCGGATCGAGTGCCGCCGCATCGGAAGGGGTGGTCGCCAGCAGGTCAGCCGGCCAGCCGAAGGCGGTGCGGTAGAAGACACGGTCAGCGGCAAAAATGCCGGCAAAGCTGCCGCTGCCGGCGGTGTTGCGGCTTTTTTCGAGGATCGCGTTGGTGAAAACGTTGAGCGAGACAAAAGATTCGTTGCCCGGCAGGTAGGTTTCCAGGCCTTCGCCAGCGTTCAGCACGATGCTGCGATTACCGGCGGTGTCGGTCTCGTCGTCGAACCCGCCTCCCGATGAACGCACCAGCAAGTTACCGCGTGGCAGCGGTACATCAGCGCACCAGCGGCCGGTGCTGTCGGTGATAGCTTGCGCTACCGCGGCGCCGGCCGGGTTGCCGGTTGCGTCAACGGGAAGCAGGCTGACCAACGCGCCGCGCAGCGCGCCTTTCATGACGATACCGCAAACCGTTTCCGTTGCCACCGGGACGCCGACCGTTACGGTGACAATGCCAGGCGCTGAGTCAGTGCCGTCGCTGGCGCTGTAGGAGAAAGTATCGATACCGGTGAAGCCGGGCGCCGGTGTGTAGACCAGCCAGTCGTCGCCGGGATCGGCAGTGCTGCGATCGTCATGTGCAACCGCGCCATTGATGGCCGTTGTGAAGCTGCCGATTGTCAGTGAGTCACCGTCAGGATCCGAATCGTTTGCCAGCACCTCGATTGCCACAGGTGTGTTCATGGCTGTCGTTACGGCGTCGTCCACAGTCAGCGGCAGGTTATTGAGCGGGTTACCGACGGTGATCTGGATAACGCCGGTGGCACGCCCGTTCTTGCCATCACTGATGGTGTACTGGAAACTGACCACGCCGACGAAGACGTCGTCGCATACGTAGCGCAGGTAGTCGTCGGAAAAATCACCCGGTGTGCCGTTGTCCTCGATGGTCACCGTGCCGTGCGCGGGCTGGGTTACGTAGACAATTTTCAGTGAATCGCCGTCGCGATCGAGGCTGGTATCGAGCACGCGCAGGATCAGGTCATTACCGGGCTGCGCCTGGGTCTGCACGTTGAACGCGCGCGGTGGGTTGTTGGTGCCGGCAGGGCCGGATAGCGGGTCCAGAGCCGAGCCACCGCCGCCGCTGCACGACGCCAGCACCACGCTCATTGCCAGGGCGGCGCAACGTGCGACGCTGAAACAGCTTGTTTTATAATTTAATTCAGTCACTTGAAGCCGGCTCGATCGATCTGGACCATGCTATCCAAGTAGCTGATTTTCAACGTTGCGCGGCGTCACATTTCCGCTTTGACTCACGTCACGAAATTGCGGAAAAAGCTATAAGAAATAGAAAGTTGACTAAAAACTGTTCAATCTGCGCGGCGCTACGGGGCGGGCGCAAAAACTGCCTGCATCGAATTTCTTCGGCACAGGCGCTGTAGCGCCTGCAAACTGCGGGACAGGATTCGGTCGCTGCCATTGCCGTTGGCAGCCGGCCTGTTAGAATCTCGCGCCTGAGTGGGCCTGTAGCTCAGTTGGTTAGAGCAGGGGACTCATCGAGAAGGTGCGTTCATGCTGAAAGGCATGAAATGAACGGGATGAATTCAGGGGAACCGTACCGATCCGTGTCGGCGGCAACCCTGAGCCAAGCCGGCGGTGCACCGCCGGAAGGTGCAGAGACTACCTGAGAACTACAGTGTTCTTAATGACAGGCTAGAGCGTCCCGCACCCTAACGATTTGCGTCGTGGGTGGTGAGATAGTCCACTCCCACCGGAAACAGTGGGGCACAGTGAATCCCTTGGTCGTAGGTTCGAGTCCTACCGGGCCCACCATTGTCACGGGGACAGTACCTGTACTGTCCCCTGCTGTTGCCGTGAGTTCAGTCTTCGAGCAGGAAGCTGCGCAGCTGCTCGGAGCGGCTGGGATGACGCAGCTTGCGCAACGCCTTGGCTTCGATCTGGTGAATACGTTCGCGGGTGACGTCGAACTGCTTGCCGACCTCTTCCAGCGTGTGGTCGGTATTCATATCAATGCCGAAACGCATGCGCAGCACTTTTGCTTCGCGCGGCGTCAGGCCGGCCAGCACGCCGTGCGTGGTTTCGCGCAGGCCTTCGTTGGTGGCTGAATCAACCGGTGAATCGACGTTGGTGTCCTCGATGAAATCGCCGAGGTGTGAATCCTCGTCGTCACCGATTGGCGTTTCCATCGAGATCGGTTCCTTGGCGATCTTCAGCACCTTGCGCACTTTGTCTTCCGGCATTTCCATGCGGATGGCCAGTTCGTCCGGTGTCGGTTCGCGGCCCATCTCCTGCAGCATTTGCCGGCTGATGCGGTTGAGCTTGTTGATGGTTTCGATCATGTGCACGGGGATACGTATCGTGCGGGCCTGGTCGGCAATCGACCGGGTGATTGCCTGACGAATCCACCAGGTGGCGTAAGTCGAAAACTTGTAGCCGCGGCGGTACTCAAACTTGTCTACCGCTTTCATCAGGCCGATGTTGCCTTCCTGAATGAGGTCGAGGAACTGCAGCCCGCGATTGGTGTATTTCTTGGCGATAGAAATCACGAGGCGCAGGTTGGCTTCGACCATTTCCTTCTTGGCACGGCGCGCCTTGGCCTCGCCGATGGACATCTGCCGGTTAATCTCCTTCATTTCGGAGATGGACATGTGATTGATCTTCTCCATCAGTATCAGCTTGCGCTGGGCGCGGGTAATGTCCGGCCGCAGCTTGGCCAGCGTCGATGAATGCTTGCGCTTGGCGCGTATATGTTTTTCGACCCAGTTCAGGTCGGTTTCATTCGCCGGGAAGCTGGCAATGAAATCCTTGCGCGGCATACCAGCTTCGCGTACGCAGTACTGCATGATCTGCCGCTCCTGGGCGCGGATCATGGCGATGGTCTCGCGCACGCTGCCGACGAGAACCTCGAAAGTTTTTGGCGCCAGCTTCAGCTCCATGATCTGGTCGGCGATGCGTTCCCGTGCCTTATACACCTTGGGATCGCTGGAGCCGGAGGTTTCAATGCCGCTGATCATCCGGTTGTAGGCGCGTTTCATGGTGGCGAACCGACGCTTGGCCTCTTCCGGATCGGGCCCGTCATCCTTCTTCTTCTCATCGTCATCGGTCGATTTCTTTTCGCCGTTTGCCGTATTGACCGGCTTGGCAATTTCATCGGGTGCATTGGGATCGATGAACCCGGTCAGCAGTTCGTTGAGACGCTTGTCACCACGGTGCACTTCGTCCCAGGTTTCGATGAGTATGTCCGGGGTGCGCGGCAGCATGGCCGTGGCGCGGCGTACCTGGTTGAGCCCCTGCTCGATGCGCTTTGCAATGCGGATTTCGCCCTCGCGAGTGAGCAGCTCTACCGTACCCATTTCGCGCATGTACATACGTACCGGGTCGGTGGTGCGGCCAAACTCGCTGTCGACGGTGGCCAGCGCAGCGGCGGCCTCGGCAGCGTCGTCATCGTTGTCGGCCACGGGCGCGTCGGACAACAACACGGAATCGTCATCCGGTGCTTTCTCATGCACGGTGATGCCCATGTCGTTAATCATGTTGACGACATCTTCGATCTGTTCCGGATCGACGATTTCGTTGGGCAGGTGATCGTTCACCTCGGAGTAGGTCAGGTAACCCTGCTCTTTACCGCGCGCGATCAGCAGTTTCAGCTGCGACGCGCGGTCTTCCGCGACGCCGGGCTTCAACTGTTCAGGTGCTGCTTTCTTCCCGCTCAAAACATGTGCCTCAAAAACTGTGCAAACAAACAAACCAGTATATCGGAGACCGTGCCCCCGCTACAGTAGGCGACCCTCGTCCCCGGTCGCCTGTGGCCGGCCGCGATCCCGCAGAAGTTGCTGTAATTCCAGCTTTTCTTCCGCGGAGAGCTGTTTTTGACGCGCTTTGGTCATCAGCTCATCGGCCCGCCGCCGGGATACGTCCCGCGCGACCAAATGTAAAAGACTGTTACGCAATTCCGCGACGGCCTCTTCCTCCTCGACCAGCGGCTCGGTCGCCGCCAGCGTTGCCAGGTGTGATCCGACCGCATCCTCGCGCCAGCGTTCCAGCACCATCGCGGTGGACAGCTCGGGCTGCGCCTGCAGCTCGGCCAGCAATCGTGCCAGCACATCGACTCCGGGCCGGTCTACCTGCGGCAGCTGCTGCGGAGCATCCACCTGTGCTGCGATGCCCGGGTAATGCAGCAGCAGCGTAATTGCCTGGCGCACCAGGTTGCCACGACCCGTGCTGATTCGATGCCGCGCGCGACGCCGGGGTTTGCGTGCCGCCTGTGGTGTGCTGCCCAGCAGCGAACGCAAGCGCGCCGGCTCCATCCGCACTGTCTGGCCAATGCGGTCGACCAGCATTTCGCGGTAGACCCCGTCAGGCAGCCCTTCTACCAGCGGCCGGGCCAGTTCGACAAAGCGGGCGCGGCCATCGACGTGATCGAGGTCAGTCTGCTCAGCCAGCTGCTGCACCATGTATTCCGATAACGGCAATGCTGCGTCGATGCGTTGCCGAAACCGTTCGGCACCCTCGGCTCGCACCAGCGAGTCCGGATCATGCCCGTCTGGCAGGAACAGAAAATCGATGCGCCGGCCTTCACGCACGCTGCCGAGCGCGTTTTCCAGCGCCCGCCATGCGGCCTTGCGACCGGCGCGGTCGCCGTCAAAACAAAACACGACGTTTTCGGCGATACGAAACAGGCGATCCAGGTGCGCTTCCGTGCAAGCTGTCCCGAGCGTCGCCACAACGTTGCGAATACCGTGCTGCGCCAGGCCCACAACGTCCATATAGCCTTCGACCACCAGCAGCGTGGAAATATCCCGCAACGCCTGGCGCGCTTCGTGCAGGCCGTATAGTTCGCGGCCCTTATGGAACAGCGGCGACTCCGGAGAGTTCAGGTACTTGGGCTCACCGTCACCGAGCGCCCTGCCGCCAAAAGCGATAACGCGGCCGCGGGTGTCGCGAATGGGAAACATGATCCGGTTGCGGAACATGTCATAAAAGCCGTTGCCGCCCTGGCGCGGCTTTATCATCCCGGTATCGGTCAGGTGCTTGCGCGCGTCGGTATCGGCACCGATCGAACCGACCAGCGCGTCCCAGCTGTCCGGGGCGTGGCCAATAGCAAACTCCCGGGCGATCTCGCCGCTCAACCCGCGTTCCTTCAAATAGTCGACCGCCGGCCCGTTTTTCTTCAGTTGTTCGCAGTAGTACGCTGCCGCTTCGCCCAGCGTCGCGTAAATCTCGGTGCGTGGCCGCACCGGCGCGTCCCCGCCGCTGCTGCGCGGTACTTCCATACCGGCCTGCGCCGCCAGGTCCTCGATGGCTTCGATAAACCCCCGGCCCTCATATTCCATGATGAAACCCAGTGCCGTGCCATGCACGCCGCAGCCAAAGCAGTGATAGAACTGCTTGGTCGGGCTGACGGTGAAAGACGGTGTCTTTTCCTCGTGAAAGGGGCAGCATGCCTTGAACTCGCGACCGGCTTTCTTCAGCCGCACGCGGGCACCGATGACTTCGGCAATGTCGGTGCGAGCAATCAGCTCATCGATAAATTGTTGTGGAATGCGCCCGCTCATCTCGCTGGGTCGTGTTATCGATCAGAGTCCGAAGCTTAGTTGAAAAGTCCGGGCCGCGTAGCCCCGAAAGGTGACGCTGTGTAAATCAGCCAGCCAGCCGCTGTTTGACCAGCGCGCTGACTTTGCCCATGTCCGCCCGACCGGCAGCGGCTTTTTTCACAGCACCCATTACACGGCCCATATCTTGCATGCTGCTGGCGCCCGTTGCGGCCATGACTTCGTCGATTATTGCCGCAAGTGCCGCGTCGTCCAATGGTTCAGGCAGGTACGAGCGGAGCAGCTCAATCTCGGCCTGTTCCTTGTCGGCCAGCTCCTGGCGTCCGGCGGCTGCAAACTGCTGCACAGACTCCTTGCGTTGCTTGACCATTTTTTCGAGCACAGTGGTGACGGCGGCATCGTCGAGTTCGATGCGCTCATCTACTTCACGTTGCTTGATGGCCGCCATGACCATGCGCAGTGTTGTCAGGCGCGTCTTTTCACCAGCACGCATCGCCGCCTTGACGTCGTCGCCGAGCCTGGTCTTCAGAGCTGACAATGGAGTGAATTCAGTACAGACGCTTGCGTCGGCCAGTCTCGCGGGAAATCCGCTTGGCATGACGCTTCACCGCAGCGGCCTTGCGCCGCTTTCTTTCCTGGGTGGGCTTTTCGTAATACTCACGCCGGCGCAGTTCAGTCAGGATGCCGGCCTTCTCGCAGGCGCGCTTGAAGCGCCGCATGGCGGCATCGAAATACTCGTTTTCCTTGACCCGGACGCTGGGCATACCAAAACCTCAAAATACAGTTAAAAAAAGGCCGCATTCGGCCGAACGCGGTATTCTAGTGGCGGGTTCTCCGGGTGTAAAGGGAATGCGGGTACTTGGTGTAGAAACTTCCTGCGATGAGACCGGCCTGGCTGTCTACGATGAGCAGGATGGCCTGCTGGCGCATGTGCTGCATAGCCAGGCCGATTTGCATGCGCAGTGGGGCGGGGTGGTGCCGGAACTGGCCTCGCGCGACCATGTGATCAGGCTGATACCGCTGCTCGGGCAGGTTCTGCGGGACCGCAAGGGCGGGCCGCCGGTCGACGGCGTGGCCTATACCGCCGGACCCGGTCTGGCTGGCGCATTGCTGACCGGGGCGGCGTTTGCCCGCAGCCTGGCCTGGACCTGGCAGGTGCCGGCAGTGGGTATCCATCACATGGAGGGTCACCTGCTGGCCCCGATGCTGGAGGATGAGCCGCCGGAATTTCCCTTCCTGGCCCTGCTGGTCTCGGGCGGCCACACGATGCTGGTTGATGTCAGCGGTCTCGGCCGATACCGGATCCTGGGCGAAACCCGTGATGATGCCGTCGGCGAGGCTTTCGACAAGACCGCGAAGATGCTTGGCCTGGGTTATCCGGGCGGGCCGGAAGTTGCCCGGCTGGCGCTCGAGGGCCGCGCCGGGGCGGTAGATTTTCCCCGGCCGATGACGGCCCGCCCGGGGCTGGACTTCAGTTTCAGCGGGCTCAAGACTGCCGTGCTCAGGGCAACTGAAAATGATGCTGCCGCGCCGGCCGACATCGCGCGCGGCTTTGAGGATGCCGTGGTCGACACGCTGGCCATCAAGTGTCGCCGGGCGCTGGAGCAGACCGGGCATGGCACACTGGTTGTGGCTGGTGGCGTCGGCGCCAATGCCAGGCTGTGCGCCAGGCTGCGGGCAGATTGCGCAGCGGCCGCTGTCAGGGTGTGCTATCCGCGCGGTGAATTCTGCACCGACAATGGGGCGATGATTGCCTACGCCGGGCTGCTGCGACTGGCCGCGGGTGAGAAAGAGCCGGCAGTTTTTGGCGCGCGGCCGCGCTGGCCGCTGGATGAACTGAAGGCCGCAGGGAAAACAGAACGATGCACATGACTGATGACGGCGACACCATCTTTCTTACCGACCTGCGGGTGCGTGCGATTATCGGAATCAACGACTGGGAACGCCGGGTACGACAGACGGTGGCAATCGACCTGGTGATGCCGGCCGACGCAGGACGCGCTGCACGCAGCGACGACATCAGCGATACGGTCAACTACAAGTCTGTGGCCAAGAGACTGATTGCGTTTGTATCCGAGTCGGAATTCCAGCTGGTCGAAACGCTGGCGGAGCGCATCGCCGGGATCGTAATCAATGAACACGGGTTGCCATGGGTGCGTGTCAGCGTGCACAAGCCCGGTGCGGTGCGTGGAGCGAAAGATGTCGGCATCACGATTACCCGCGGTGAGGCCGTGCCGGGCGCCGCAGCAGCGACCAACGAGGTTTTTGTAGGCATCGGCAGCAACGTGCAGCCGGAGCACTACATTGCGATGGCGTTACGCGCACTGGAACAACACTATGGCCCGTTGCGCCGTTCGACCGCCTATCGCAATGCCGCTGTGGGTTTTGACGGCGACGATTTTCTCAACCTGGTTATCGCATTTGATACCAGCGAAGACGTGCAATCGGTATCGGCAACACTGGCTCGCATCGAGCAGCAGTGTGGTCGCGAACGCAGTGGCATTCGTTTTGCTCCGCGCACGATGGACTGCGACCTGCTGATGTACGGCAGCCGGGTATTCAACGACCCGGACTTCAGATTACCGCGAGCGGAAATACTGCAACACGCTTTTATCCTGCGCCCGCTTGCGGAGCTCGCCGGCAACGTGGTGCACCCGGTCGAGAAACGCAGCCTGGCCGACCTGTGGCGCGACAGCGCATTGCAGGATCACGCGATGCAGCCAGTGGACCTGCGATGGTAAGCCGGTTGGCATGGCCGGTAATTGTGGCCGTGCTGCTGTCGGCTTGCGGGGGCGGCAACGGTGGTGGTGGCGGTGGCGCACCGATTAATGCCGTGTTGCCCGATGACTGCTCGGTGATCGCACAAAACCGCTTCGTCAGCGACGTAATGAAAGACATCTATTACTGGGTCGACGAAATGCCGGAACTCGATCCGGACCTGTTTGCGTCTCCGCAGGAGCTGCTCAATGCGCTGCTGTTTTCTGAACTGGACCGGTTCAGCGTTATTGCGGATGCTGCGGCAGAAGACGCGTTTTTTTCCAACAGCCAGTTCATTGGTATTGGCATGGGTATCTTGCTGACTGGCGGGGATACCTTGCAGGTGACGCAGACCTTCAGTGACGGGCCGGCACGGGCGGCCGGTATCGATCGGGGTTTCAGCATCCTGGAGATCAACGGCCAGACCATAGCCGAGGCCGTCGCTGGCGATGGCGTGTCGGCGGCATTCGGTCCGGACCGGGAGGGGGCGCAGGTCAATTTGCGCTACACCGACCTTGCGGGCACGGAAATGCAGGCAACCCTGTTCAAGGCGATTGTGACTATCGACACGGTATCGGCGCAGGCTGTGTTCGACGTTGATGGCAGGACCACCGGTTATCTCAAGTTCCGTAATTTTGTCGAACCTTCGTTTGACGCACTGGCGTCGACTTTTGCCGACCTGCAGCAGCAGGGCGTGACCGAGCTGGTGCTGGACCTGCGTTACAACAGTGGTGGGCTTATTTCCGTTGCGAATTACCTGGCCGGTTTGTTGGGTGGGCAGGTTACAGCAGGAGAAGTCTTCACCCGCCGGGTACATAACATGCAGAACGCAGACCGTAACCTGACCACGAACTTTGTTGACGAAGCCGACGCTTTGGACCTGAACCGGGTTGTCATTATCACCAGCGGTTCGACCGCGTCGGCCAGCGAGCTGATCATCAACGGGCTCGATCCTTTTATCGATGTCTGGCTGGTTGGGGACGATACTGTCGGCAAGCCAGTCGGTTCTTATGGGTTTTCTTTTTGCGACAAGGTGCTGCGGCCAATTTCATTTGCAAACGAAAACGCAGTCGGCAACACGGATTTTTTCGCCGGTTTTGCCGTGGATTGCCCGGCCGCTGATGAGCTGGAGCGCGCGCTGGGTGACCCGCTCGAAGCGTCGCTGGCCGAGGCGCTGTACGTTATCGACAACAACGCCTGTTCGTTGAGCGCGCGGTCGCGAGAAAAATCCCGCTACACGCCACCGCGCAGCTACAACCTGTTCGACGGCCTGCAATAAGACGCCTTGGCAAACCTGCTCCTAATCGAGCCAAAAAGTAGCGGGCATCAGCCAGTCTACGCGGCACACCTGGCGAGGGCGGCAGCAGGCGCCGGACACACCGTCACGCTGTCAACACTGGATTCGTCAGCCGCTCATCCGGTGTATGCCGCCGTGGGGAAAACCGCTGGCGTCAGGATGGTCCTTCTCAATACCGCGCTCCCGCGAAAGGGCGACGGAGTATTCAGCCTGATGCGCGCAGAGTTTGCTTATCACGATCTGCTGCGGCGCATGTATCGGCAGGCTGCCGCTGAGGCGCAGCCGGATGCGGTGCTGGTTTGTTATCTGGATAGTTGCGTCAACGCTATTGCAATAAAGGGTTCGCCTTTTGGCCGCACACCATGGTCGGGCATAGTTATGCGGCAGCGTTTTCACCATGCTGCCAGCGGGGTTCCCACCGCAGCTGCTCCTCTCGACGCAATAAAAAAGAAGATGTTTCTGCGCATGCTGCGCAACAACTCCCTGGCAAAACTGTTTACCATCGACCCGACGCTACCGCGATGGTGCGAACAGGTTGTTGGTCCGCTGGCCGTCAGGACCTCTTATCTGCCGGATCCGGCTGACCTGAGTCCAGCCGATTCGATGATCTCCGCCGCGCGCGGCAGATTTGGTATCCCGGAAGGGGTTTGCCTGGTGCTGCTGTATGGGAGTATCGGTCCGCGCAAAGGAATTGCGCCGCTGCTGGAGGCCGCTGTGCGCCTCGGTAATTTTCATGTGTTATTAGCAGGCGCGCAGACAGATGCTGCGAAGCAGGTGCTGCAAATGAGCTCCGCTGTAGAACTCCGGCGGCAGGGCCGCCTGCACGAGGCGGATCACTTTCTTGATGAACAGGAGCAGGGTGCGGCCTTTGCCGCGGCCGATATCGTCTGGCTTGGCTACCAGGGACACGACACGATGAGCGGCGTCATTGTGCTTGCGGGAGCTGCAGGACGGCCCGTGCTGTCGTGCGATCGAGGCCTGATTGGCTGGATGACGCAGAACTACCAGTGCGGCCTGGCCGTCGACGTAGCCGATGCCAGGGTCGTCGCAACGGCGCTGGGACAGCTGGTTGCCAGCCCGTCATTGCGTCAACAGCTGGGTGCCAACGGCAAAGAGCATTTCGCCGTACACACGGTCGAAAACTTTACAGCTCCAGTGCTCTCCTGGCTGATGGCTTCCGACTGATGCCGCGCATCCTGATAGTCCAGCCATCAGCGCCCGCCTATAGGCGCCGGTTCTTTGAATGCCTGGCCGCCGAGGCCGATGTGGAATTGCTGTGTTCAGAGTCGTCGTTGGATGGTGCCGGCAGCGATCTTGCCGGCGTTAATTGCCGATATGAAATCGTTCCGCAGTATTGCATTGGGCGGCGGGCCGCATGGCAACCTGGGCTTGTAAGTAAGGTGCTGCGGGATCCGCCGGAGATACTCGTGATAAACGGTAATCCGCGTTATATCTCCAGCATGATTGCTATGTTCGTAGCCCGTCTGCGGCGCGTTCCGGTGGTTTGGTGGGGGCATGCCGTGTCCGCCACCTCAGTACCGCGCCGTGCCGCATGGCGATACCGATTGATGCGGATGTCCACCCGAATCTTTGTTTACTACCCGGAAGAGATTGCGCGGCTACCGGATAATTTGAAGCAGCGGGCTGTCGGTCTGGATAACTCGTTTGATACCAGTGCCAGCCTGGCGGTAAGTGACTCGCTCAGCCGGCATGACATCGAAGTGTTTCGCACGGCAGCCAGCTTAACGGCGCCCCTGATCCTGACCATTGGGCGGCTTACCGCCAAAGCCCGCATCGACATATTATTAGACGCTATGCGATTGCTCAAAGATGACAATTTCAATCTACAACTCGCGATACTCGGTGGTGGCGAGTTGCAGCCATACTTAAGGGATCGAGTGAGGGAGGTCGGGTTGACCGAAGAAATCCTGTTTGTCGGGAAGATTTTCGATGAAAACGAAATAGGCAGGTGGATGCGTGCATCACAGCTTTTTGTCTACGGCGGAGCAGTCGGGCTTTCTCTACTGCATGCATTCAGTTATGGGCTCCCCGCCGTAATCTCATCACCGCTGAGCAGTCATATGCCGGAAGCATTGTTGTTCAGAGATGGTGAGCATGGTGCATTGTTTGAGAGCCGAAACCCGCAGTCTCTGGCTGCGACCATCAAGCGAGTGCTGAGTAATCCTGAGCAGCTAGACGCGATGGGTGCACGCGCGCAGCAGCTGGTGCGAGATAGGCTGAGCGTTGAGAAGATGGCGCAGAACTTCCTCCGCGGGCTCGCAGGGCTGAGTAGAAAAGGCTAGATGCTGCGGCCGCCGTCGACGGCGATGATCTGGCCTGTAATAAATCCGGCATCACGCAGCAGGAACAGCACCGTGGCGGCGATATCATCGGGATCACCGGTACGTTTCAGCGCTGTGGCGGCAATAATTTTTTCCTGCGCATCATCGTCGACGCCCTGTTCGGGCCACAGGATGGGACCGGGCGCGACACCATTGACGCGAATGTCGGGTCCAAGCTCGCGTGCCAGTGAGCGGGTCAGCATGTCCAGGCCGGCTTTTGCTGCGCAGTAGACCGGGTGTTCGTGCAGCGGCCGCTTTGCATGAATATCGACGAGATTGACGATAGCGCCGCGACTTTCGCGCAGTCGTGGCGCCGCGGCCTGCGACAGAAACAGGGGCGCGCCCAGGTTCGTGCCGAGCAGGTCCTCCCAGTCGCCGGTATCGATATTACCGACCGGCGTGGGATAAAACGTCGAGGCATTGTTGACCAGGGCATCAAGCTGACCGAATCGGTTGACGGTCTTTTCCACCAGGTCCGGCAGCCTGGCGAAATCACGGATATCGGCCTGCAGCGCAAGCGCAGAGTTGTCGCGCTTTGCGTTGAATCCGGCAACCAGGCTTTCTGCGTCATCGGCTGACTGGTTGTAGTGCACGACCACCCGGGCGCCAGCATCATGCAGGCACGCAGCTATCGCCGCGCCAATGCGGCGCGCCGCGCCAGTGATCAGGACGACCTTATTATCCATGGTTAGCGTCAGCTGCTGCTCTCAGGCAATAATTCCATCATTCATTCTGCCCAAGCGGAGCGGTATCGTCGAATCAACATGGCCACAACCCGACGCGGTGGCGCGTGCGCACAGCAAAAAGCTGATCGAACACATCGGCGCGGCTATTGACGCGGCCGGTGGCTGGATCAGTTTTGCCGACTACATGCGCGAGGTGCTGTATGCGCCGGGGCTGGGTTACTACAGCGCCGGCGCTGCGAAATTTGGTGCGGCCGGTGATTTTGTCACTGCCCCGGAAATATCTCCGTTGTTTGGACTGTGCCTGGCCAGTCAGTGCCAGGATATTTTCCAGCAGGTCGACGGCAACACTATCGTCGAAGCGGGTGGCGGCAGCGGCAGGCTGGCGGCAACAATCCTCGGCGAACTACCGCAGGTCGATTACGTGATGGCAGATGTGTCTGCCGAGTTGCGCCAGCGCCAGGCGGAAACAATCAGCGGGCAGGGTGTACGGCAGAGCAATGTTCGCTGGGTGGACGGGCCAGACGACCTGGAGTCATTTTCCGGTGTCCTCCTGGCCAACGAAGTAATCGACGCGCTGCCGGTAGAGTTGTTCGTAATCAGCGATGGCGTTGTCCTGGCCAAAGGAGTTCGAATGCGCGATGGCCGGTTTGTTGCTGCCACGCGTGAAGCCGGGGCCGGGCTGACGGCAGCGGTGCGCCGCGTCGAGGAGGTTATCGGCCGTGCGCTGCCGGATGGCTATACCGCAGAAATTCGGCCGCAGCTGGCGCACTTTATTTCGGCGTGGGCACAAAAGTTGCAAAGCGGCGCGATGATTTTTATCGACTACGGCTGTTCACGGGCCGAACTCTACGCCCCCGAGCGTCACATGGGCACGCTGTTGTGTCACTACCGTCACCGCGCTCACAGCGATCCTTTTGTCTATCCCGGATTGCAGGACATCACCGCCTGGGTTGATTTCACCGCGGTCGCCGAGGCAGGTGTTGCTGCGGGACTGGCTGTCGGCGGTTATGCAACACAGGCCCACTTCCTGATGGCGAGCGGTATCGAGCAACGGTACGACGAGCTGCGTCGCTCCGGCACCGACGAGCAGCATCTCGCCACACTGAACGGTCAGCTGCGGCGGTTGATGATGCCGGGAGAAATGGGTGAAAGGTTTCGGGTAATGGCGCTGACCCGCGGCATGGACAGAAAACCGGCAGGTTTTTCTTTTCGCGACCTGTCTGCTTCGTTATAGCCAGAGCAGCCAGGCAATGAACGTCATGCCGGCCAGCCACGCGTAGCCTGCAAAGATATAAAACCGCTGCGTCTTTAGCATCCAGACGAAGGCGGACAAAGCAGCCAGTCCGCTCAACAACGCTCCGATGCTGCCTATAGCTATGCTGCTGGCCAGTGCGGTGTCGGCCTGCGAGATTTCCGGTAAAAGCAGAACCGCGGCTCCGGCCATTGCAATCACCCCGAGCAGGAAAGAGAACTCTGCGGCAGCGGCGGGTGCCATGCCCAACGCCATTGCTGCGGCGACCGTGGAGCCACTGCGCGATATACCGGGCAGGATGGCCAGCGCCTGGGCGCAGCCGATGAGAAGCGCGCCGGTCCAGGTCGGTTCCAGGTTGCGGCCACGATTAGTGGTGTAGCGGGTACTCCAGACTATTGCGCCGGTGATCAGCAGCATGTAGCCGGTCACGATCGGCATGTCGAAGGTCGATTCGATCAGCGAGCGTGCCAGCAGTGCGGTGGCAACCGTCGGCAAGGTGCCGACGACCAGCTTGCCTACGTAGCGCAGCGCATAGGCCTTGCCAGTGATCGCGCCAGCTGCAATTTGCGCTACGGGCCGGCGATAGAAAATAAGGATGGCGACCAGCGTGGCGACGTGAACAGCCACTTCGAATACAAGTCCGCCGCCCGGCTGAAAATCGAGCAGCTCCTGCATCATTACCAGGTGACCGGAGCTGGAAACCGGAAAAAACTCGGTAAGGCCCTGGACGATGCCGAGAATGAGGGGTTCGAGCCAATCCATCGGCGCGGATGGTACCTGAGGATCCCCGTCGCTTCGAATAACGCCGGCACAGTTTTGGCAACCGGTCGCCGCCGGGTCAGTCGTCGGCGGTCGCCGTGGTACGAATCGCTGCCACCCGGGCCTGGTGCAAACGCGCACCGATGGCGGCCCCATCCAGACCGGCCGTATCGATGTCGGCCACCGAAACCGCCGATGCGACCTGCAATGCCCGCCGCAGCAGGCGCGCCTGTGGATAGTCGCGCTGTTCCATGCCGAGGCGTCCTCGCGCGTCGGCTTCGCAGGCAATCAGGAACAGCTCGAAGCGTTCGGGCCGGCGGAATGCGTCACATTCTTCAAGCAGGTTGATCACCGTGTTGGCGCGCATCTCCAGGGCGCGATGACAGCGAATATGATTGCGCGCAACAATCCGGGCCAGTTCACGAAAGTCATTGGGTACGCGCAGCCGGTCGCACAGCGGGTGCAGCAGCTCTACTGATCGTTGCTCGTGACCGCGGTGGCCGGGCAGCTGCTCGGCGGGCGTTGTGGCCTTGCCCAGGTCGTGAGTCAGTGCAGCAAAGCGTACGCGCGCGTCATCACTGAGCTGCGCCGCCTGCACCAGCACCAGCAGCAGGTGCCGGCCGGTATCGACTTCCGGGTGCCAGCGCACCGGCTGCGGAATTCCAAACAACGCATCAATTTCGGGCAATACCACGGCGAGTGCGCCGCATTCACGCAGGGTCGAGACAAAGACATCAGGACGACGGGTGTTGAGCGCCTTGAGTATTTCCTGCCACACCCGTTCGGCGACCAGCGCATCCAGCTCGCCACTGCCAGTCATTTCGCTCATAAGCTGCAGAGTTTCAGGCGCGGGCTCAAATCCCAGGTGATGAAAGCGTGCGGCGAAGCGGGCGGCGCGCAGGACCCGGAGCGGGTCTTCGACAAAAGCCGGTGACACGTGACGCAAGACGCGCGCCTCGATATCGCGGGCACCGCCGTATGGATCGATAAGTCTGCCGTCCTCGTCTTCGGCAATCGCGTTTATTGTAAGGTCGCGACGTTCCAGGTCCTGTTCCAGGGTTACATCTTCTGCCGCGTAGCAGTCAAAGCCGTGATAACCGCGGCCGGTTTTGCGTTCAGTGCGTGCCAACGCGTATTCCTCGCCAGTTTCGGGATGCAGGAACACCGGAAAATCCGCGCCGACCTGGCGGAAGCCGCGATCGAGCATTTGCTGTGGCGTGGCGCCAACCACGACATAGTCGTCGTCGCCGCCCGGTTCCCCCAGCAGCCGGTCACGCACCGCTCCGCCTACCCGATAGATTTTCATTGCGCCATTCTAGCAACGGCGCGGCCGGTCAACGTGATATCTTCAAACCGATGCGCGCCCTGCTGTCAGTCCTGGTCATCTCGCTGTTGCTGCCTGCGGCCGGTTGCGTTCGAGCCGGCTACTACCTGCAGTCGGTGCGCGGGCAGCTCGACCTTATGTCGCGCCGCGTGGATATTGAGGAGCTGCTTGCGGACCCGGACACACCGGCACACCTGCGCAGCCGCCTGCTGAGCATCACAGAGATGCGTCAGTTTGCCTCGGCGGAGCTGGGTTTGCCGGATAACCCGAGCTATCGCAGCTATGCCGATCTCGAGCGCCCCTACGTGGTTTGGAACGTTTTTGCCGCGCCGGAGTTTGCTGTCGAACCGCAAACCTGGTGTTTTCTTTTCGTCGGCTGTATTTCCTATCGCGGCTATTTCAGCGAACAGAAGGCGCAGGAGTATGCCGCCGGTCTGGCAGCGCAGGGAATGGATGTCTATGTTGCGGGAATAGCTGCCTACAGCACCCTGGGGCGTTTTGCCGATCCGGTTCTGAACACCATGCTGGCCGGCGATGACCTGTACCTGGCCGGCCTGATATTTCATGAGCTGTCGCACCAGCAGCTGTATATCAAGGACGCGACCACGTTCAACGAAAGTTTTGCGACGATGGTCGAAGAAGAGGGCGTGCGCCGCTGGCTTGCGCGCCGCGACGACGAGGATGCCTGGCTGCGCTGGCAGCGTCAGGAGCGTCGCGCTGCGCAGTTCACTACGTTGATTGTCGAAACCCGTGACAGGCTGGCCGCGCTTTACCGGTCCGATCTGGATTCTGCGCACATGCGTTCTGCCAAAGCGGAGATTATTGCCGGCATGCGCGCCGCGCACGATCGCCTGCGGCAGCAGTGGGGCGGTTACTCCGGCTACGAGCGCTGGTTTTCCGGGCCACTCAACAATGCCCAGCTGAGTTCGGTCGCCACTTACCAGGCACAGGTGCCGGCGTTTCGCGCGCTGCTGTCAGAGGCAGACGGGGACCTGCGGCTGTTCTACCAGCGTGCCCGCGAGATTGGCGAGTTGCCGCGTGAAGAGCGTGACCGGCGTATGAGCGAACTGGCGGAGTCGTTGCCTGGTCAGGCGGACTGATTGCGGCGGCGGTAATTATCAAGGCGACCGCGTCCCAGCCGGCCGCCCAGTAGCTGAGGTATCAGACGCGCGCTGGAAGTGGGCTGTATACCGAGTCGTTCCAGCCCGTTACTGTCACAAATACTGTTGACCGTCAGTGACAGGTAATTATCGGTGGAAAATGGTTTGCCCGGAACGAAATCCATAATGAACGCCTGGAGGCGCGCCAGCGCGTCCGGCATGCCGATGACTTTACGACGCACGCCAAGGGAGCTGGCGATAAGCTCGATGAGCTCACGCAGGGAATAGACTTCCGGGCCGCCCAGCTGGTAGGTCTTGCCGAAAGTCGCCGGGTTGTCGATGGCCTGTGCGAATGCAGTCACAACGTCGCCGATATAAACCGGCTGCAGGCGGGCATTGGCGCGTGGCAGCAGGAACAGCGGCGATGGCACGCGCAGGAGCGCGGCAAAAACGTTTATAAAAGAGTCGTCGGCACCAAAGACTACCGATGGCTGGAATATTGTGCCGTCTATGTCGCGGGCGCGGTTAACGATAGCTTCGGCCTCACCCTTTGTGCGCAGGTAGTGGCTGGGGCCGTCGGCCGCATTGGCCTTGAGCGAGCTCATTTGTAATACGCGGCGCACGCCGCTTTCCTGGCAGGCAGCGATCAGCTTGCCGGTCAGCTCAACGTGGGCCCGCTCGAAACCTTTACCGTCACGATGACCGGCACTTTCATTGAGAATGCCAACCAGGTTGATGACCGCCGTGCATTCGGCAACCTGGCGGCGCAGGAACTCGGGGTTGTACACATCGCCCTGAACGATGGTGACCGTCGGCAAAACTTTCAGCGCGCGATGGCGTGCCGCACTGCGGGTTAACAGCCGCACCCGCCAGCCAGCATTGGCCAGTCGGGTAACGAGGTGGCCGCCGACAAAGCCGGTACCGCCGAGTACACATATAGTTCGATCAGACATGCGGGCAGTTTAACCGGTATCAGGCGGAACAGGTTACCGGGCGCCGTGGCGACCGGGAAGCTAGTCGGCGATCGGCACCGGCGGCATGATGGCGGCCAGCCGCCGGGTATTGCCGGTGAGACGCCAGTGGAAGATTGCGTCGGCGGTCAGCACGCGGCGCAGGTAGCCACGGGTTTCGGTGTACGGAACGGTCTCGACCCAGATGTCAGCAGCGACGGCTTCGTCCTCCGGCAGCCAGCGATCGACGCGGTGTGGCCCGGCGTTGTACGCCGCGGTGGCCAGCACCTGGTGGTCATCAAAACGCGCCAGCATGCGATCGAGATAGAAGGTGCCGAGCGCGATATTGTCCTCGGGATTAAGCAGCGTATAGCGCCCGCGATAACGCATGCGGGCCTGGCGCGCCGTCAGCCGGCCGGTTTCGGGCGTGACCTGCATGACACCCAGCGCGCCGGCCGAGGAGGTCACATCGGGCATGAACAGGCTTTCGCTACGTGCGATGCCGAAAGCCCAGGTGGCCGGCAGGCCAAGGGATTCGCTGTGCTGCTCGAACAGTTCGCGAAACGCCATCGGGTAGGTGATTGCCAGGTCGTCGAAAATTCCGGCCCGTGCGGCTGTCGAAATAGCCCGCGAATGCCAGCCCCAGCGATTTGCCAGGATTGCCGACTGCGCTTTTTCGGCACGAGTCAGGTCGGCGACACTGCGATCCCACTCGGAGCGGCCTTTGCCGTGCAGGTCGACAAAAAACAGTTCGCGGGCGCGTACAAGTCCGTGATTGTTTTCCAGCCGGGTAAGTAGTTGCTCATCGGGATCAGCGGGAATGTAGTTGTACTGATACGGAGCAGCGATGCGATCGGCGGCTAGAAATTCGTAAAAGCCGCGCTCCTGCGCCAGCCTGGCATAGACACCGGCCGCCTCATCGCTGCGGCCGTTGGCTTCGAGAGCTCGCGCGCGCCAGTATTGCCACTTCGCCTCGCCGCGGTTTTTTTCGCTCATTGCACCGATCGCCTGCAGCACGCTGGCCCAGTCGCCGTGCTTCAGTGATGCCCGCGCACCCCACTCCAGCAAGGTATCGTCGACCATGTGGCGTTCAAGCCCGAATATCATCTCCGGGGCGTGTGGCTGGTGATTGCGAGCTGAGGTCAGCGCCAGTGAACGCAGCACCGAGCGATTCTGCCGGGTATCGAAATCATAGGCATTGACCACTTCAGCCCAAACCCGCGCAGCGGCTTCGACGTCACTGCGAGCGAGACGCTTGACGCCGTAAATGATCAGGTCGCGGTGTTGCTCGCTGTCGGATATCTGGCGCCAGTTGACCAGCACGTCGGCGGGACGATGTCGCATGCGCCGCCACATCTGCACATATTCGCGGTCAGCTTCGGGCATCGGCCGTGCCAGCCATGCCGCCAGTTCGAACTTGCGTTTGTCCAGCGCCAGCTGAATACGACGGCGTCGATCGTCGTCACCGATGACATCCTGTTGCTCGAGCCAGGCGAAAGCCGGGTCGCATTCTCCGGCGCGGCTCTCGCCATTCATCCAGAAAGCCAGGGCGTCGCGTGCAAACTGCTCATCCGGACCCAGCTTCAGGCGGGCGTTCAATGACAGGCAAGTCAGCGTTTCGTCGCCGCTCGACGAATAGTCGACATCGTAGATGTCGAGGTAGCTGCGCCACTGGCCCCGGCTGGCGAGCGATTTTGCCCAGCGATAACGCAGGTCACGGATGGCCGACGAGCCGCGGTGGCGGCTGACGAAGTCCGCGATTTCAGCATCGTCGATGCGGCCGAGCTGGGAACGCAACCAGGCTGCCTGCAGGTCCGGGTAAAGAGGGTAGTCCGATAGCAGCAGCTGGTGCTGCCGGATCGAGCTGGCATCGCCATCGAGCGCTTCCGGCCAGGCCTGGCGAAAGGCGTCGCGCTGCTGCTCGAGGCGCTGCGACCAGTTGGCCGCCAGCGGTGCGGCCAGTGCCGTCAGGCCGGCAAGAATGAGCACGGTGGCCGGAGCTAAGCGATACATAATGATCCAGCTTAAGCGTTTGGGCCGCGGGCACAAGGGCTGTTGTTCACATTTTCGTATTTATTCCAAAGCGTTAGCACTTTTGGAAGATTATGTTAAACTTCAGCCACTCTCCCTAGTCGTCCGGTCCCCCTCGGCCGGGCGACCTTTTTTTATCCGGCTCAGGCATTACAGGATCAGCAACAGCTGGGCACTGCCACGGCGGATGGTCAACACCAGCGACTGGGCCTCCTCGATCGCCTCGCGAAACCCCGCCAGGCTGTCGATGCGGCTGCGGTTTACCTTGGTAATGACATCGCCGGCCTGCAGCCCGCGCCGCGCCGCGGCGCTGCCGGCTTCGACGCTGGCAACCAGCACACCCTCGACGCCACGGTACTCGCGGTTGTCCGGTAACTCCGACAGCTCGGCGCCACGCAACCCGGCCGGCAACTCGGCTGCCGCAATCTGCTGGTCCTGCGCGCCGCCCAGTTCAGCGGTCAGCCGGCGTCGTTTGCCGTCGCGGATAACAGTGACCTTCACTTCATCGCCGATGCGCATCAGCCCGATGGTATTGCGCAGCTCACCGGCGTCGTCGACCGTCGTGCCGTCGATATCGACAATCACGTCGCCGGCCTCGATGCCGGCTTTTTCCGCAGCCGAGCCGGGCATGACCTGCGCTACGAGGGCGCCTTCGGTCGTATCGAGGCCGTAAGCCTCAGCCAGCTCGTCGGTCAGTGTGTAGATATTCACGCCCAGCAGTCCGCGGCGGACTTCGCCGAACTCTACGATCTGGTCCATGATCGAACGCGCCATATTGATCGGTATTGCAAAGCCGATACCGAGATTGCCGCCGCTGTTGGAAATAATGGCGGAATTTATGCCGACGAGTTCGCCGTTCAGGTCAATCAATGCGCCACCCGAATTGCCCGGATTGATCGGGGCGTCAGTCTGGATAAAATCTTCGTAAGCATCGCGATTGAGACCGGAACGGCCAAGTGCGCTGACAATGCCGGAAGTAACGGTGTTGGTGAAACCGAACGGATTGCCGATCGCAACGACAAAGTCGCCCACTTCGAGCTCGTCGGAATTCCCCAGCGCAATCTGTTTCAGCTCGCCGGATTCAACCTGGATAACCGCAATATCGGAGCCGGCATCAGCGCCGATGACTTTTGCTTCAACGGTGCGGTCGTCGAGCAACGTCACTTCGATTTCTTCGGCGTTATTCACCACATGTGCATTGGTGAGTATGTAACCCTTGCTCGCATCGACAATGACACCTGAGCCTGCGCTCTGGAACTGGCGCCGGCGCGACTGCTCCGGGACGTCGAAGAAGCGGCGAAAAAACGGATCGTCAAAAAACGGGTTGTTTGCGACCTCGACGCTGCCGCGCACCGCGATATTCACCACGGATGGCGCGACTTCCTTGATCATCGGCGCCAGCGAGGGCACTTGTTTCCCGCCGACTTCCAGCGGTAGTGCGGCGTGCAGTGACCACGCGCTGGTGAGCAGCAATACGGCGGCAATGGCGAGCCGGGTTTTCATGGGCATCTGTCTCCCGAAAAATGAACGGCAATGGTAAGCACGACGCCGGGGGGCAGCAAATCAGGCGCGCCGTGGTAGAAAAAGACAGCAGGACAGGGGCGATGGTTCCATCATCGCCCTGGTCCTCAGGCCGGAAGCCGTTCAGCTTGCCCTGATCTCGATCCGTTTGCGCTGGGTCCGGGCGGCCTTCGGAATGCTGATTTCCAGCACGCCATTCTCGCTGCGCGCGCTTACGGCCTCGGTGTCAACGCCATCCGGCAGAGTGAATCGGCGCAGGAAACGACCGCTGATGCGCTCGACCCGGCGGAAGCCTTTGTGGTCATCGCTGGAGGTCGATTCACGCTGTCCTGACAGCGTCAGGACGCCGCCTTCGACCGCTATATCAATGTTCTGCGGGTCGACACCGGGGACGTCCACATGCAAAAGGAAACAGTCTTCCTGTTCCTGCAGGTCTACGGCCGGGACCCAGTCGGCCACAGTTTCGCGGTCTCGACTGCCAATATCGCGGAACAACCGGTCAATCTCGCGGTGCAGCGAGCGGGCGGTGTCCCAGGGCTCATAACGCATCAGGTTCATGATCAATCTCCTCGTGGATCTGGGGGGTCAAAATGCCTTGTGACAGGTGATCTGGGGGCACTTTTGCGCAATTCAAGCGCGTTCGTCAGGCTTGACATAAGGGGCGGATTCTGCGTTCGGGCAAAACACAATATCTTGTGTCCACAGCCCTTGCGGACTTGTTAAAATTTCCCCCAGTCAATTCAACAACTTTTCCACAAGTTATCCACACTACGTTGATTTTGTTGAAAAAAATGACCCTGTTTCCGGCGGTGCCGGGTCTTGACACTGACCGGGGCGAGCCCTAGTCTAGTGGCCCGCTGCACAAGATGTTGTATTGCCGCCGGGCAACTTACATAACAACACCTGCAGCAGTGGAGGGACCGGTCGGGCAGGGGCCGGGCAGATCAACAATTCTATTCTCTATGGGGAGCGGACGCGGCTATGACCACAGCCCTCAAGTTGGCACCGACGGCGACAGAAATACCTTTCCAACCGGCATCACTCGATATCTGGGAACAGAAATACCGTCTGTCCTCACGCGGTGGCGAGCCGGTGGACCAAACGATCGAGGCTACCTACGAACGGGTCGCTCGCGCACTCGCAGACGTCGAGACCGCGGATTGCCGCGAGCGCTGGTACGACCGTTTTGTCTGGGCACTGCGTCATGGCGCAATCCCGGCAGGCCGTATCGTCTCCAATGCGGGCGCGCACGCACACAAGCCCGCCACATCGACTATTAACTGCACCGTGTCAGGCACCGTTCGTGATTCGATGAACGATATTCTCGGCAAGGTGCACGAGGCCGGGCTGACCCTGAAGGCCGGGTGCGGCGTCGGCTACGAGTTCTCCACGCTGCGCCCGCGCGGCGCCTATGTCAGTGGCGCCGGCGCACACACTTCCGGGCCGCTGTCGTTTATGGATATCTACGACCGCATGTGTTTCACGGTGTCGTCGGCCGGCGGTCGCCGCGGCGCACAAATGGCGACTTTCGATGTGGGGCATCCGGACGTCGTGGACTTCATCCGCGCCAAGCGTGAAGACGGTCGTCTGCGCCAGTTCAACCTGTCACTGCTGGTAACCGACGAATTCATGCAGGCGGTCATGGACAATACCGACTGGTCGCTGGCGTTCCCGATTTCGCACGAAGAACAGGACGCCGAACAACTCGACCTGGACGATGCAGACAAAGTCATCTGGCGGCACTGGCCGAATGACGAGAACTACATAAGAAACGAAGCCGGCCTGGTTGCCTGCAAGATATACAAGAAAATGCCGGCACAGCGCATGTGGGACATGATCATGAGTTCCACCTACGATTTCGCCGAACCGGGTTTTGTGCTCATCGACCGTGTCAACGAGATGAACAACAACTGGTTTGCCGAAGATATACGTGCGACAAATCCGTGCGGCGAGCAGCCGCTGCCGCCGTACGGCAGTTGCCTGCTGGGATCGGTCAATCTCACGCGTTTCGTGCGCGACCCGTTCACCGACGAAGCCTGCTTCGACTGGCAGGAGTTCAACAAGGTCGTCCGTATTTTTACCCGCATGCTCGACAACGTTGTCGAAATCAACGGGCTGCCTTTGTCACGGCAGCGCGACGAGATTACCGGCAAGCGGCGCCACGGCATGGGCTTTCTCGGCCTGGGCTCGACGATAGCGATGCTGCGGATGAAATACGGTGACGAGAAGTCCGTCGAATTCACCGAGCGGGTAGCACGCGAGCTGGCCCTGACCGGCTGGCAGACCGGGCTGGAGCTGGCCAAGGAGAAGGGGCCGGCGCCAATCATGCTGGAAGAGTTCACCGTAACCGAAGAAATGCTGCGGCAGCGGCCGAAGATGGTGCGGGACGGCTGGCGGGTCGGTGCGAAAATACCGGGCCGGGTGCTGCACGCGCGCTACAGCCGCTACATGGAGCGTATCGGCGAGGTGGCGCCCGAGCTGGTAGACGAGCTGGCCGAGGTCGGGGCACGGTTCACTCATCACAGCTCTATCGCCCCGACCGGCACAATTTCCCTGTCGCTGGCCAATAACGCAAGTAACGGTATAGAGCCGAGTTTTGCCCACCATTATTTCCGCAACGTGATACGAGCGGGCCGCAAAACCAAGGAAAAGGTCGGCGTGTATTCCTTCGAGCTGCTGGCCTATCGCGAGCTGGTAAACCCGCAGGCGGGTCCGGATGGCGAAGGCGCCGACGCCCTGCCGGACTACTTTATTACGACCGAAGACATCACGCCGAAAGCGCATGTCGACATTCAGGCGGCTGCACAACGCTGGGTTGATTCGTCCATCTCGAAAACGGCCAACGTGCCCACCGACTACCCGTACGAAGATTTCAAAGACATCTACCTGTACGCGTACAAGAAAGGGTTGAAGGGCTGCACGACTTTCCGCTTCAACCCTGAGGCATTCCAGGGCGTGCTGGTGAAGGAAGGCGACCTGAAAAACACCCGGTATCGCTTCACCCTCGATGATGGCGATGTGGTGGAGCTGCGGGGCGACGAAGAAGTTGAGTACGACGGCGAAACGCACACTGCAGCCAACCTGTTCGATGCCCTCAAGGAGGGCTATTACGGCAAGTTCTGAGCCGTTTTTTTACCAATTTGCAGATTTAGAAAGAGCCATGAACCCGATCAAGATTGAACGCAAGATAGTCGAATACAACGTATTGACAGAAGAAACGGCTGCTGAAAAAGCCGCGCAGGCCCAGGTTTTAGAGCTGGCGGCGGCCAGCGAGTCGACCAGCAACGTCATTCACATGCACGAGAAGGTCGGCCGGCCGGAGGAGCTGGAGGGATCGACCTACAAGGTGAAGACGCCGGTGTCGGATCACGCCATGTACGTAACGATCAATGACATCATTCTCAATGCCGGCACCGAACACGAGCAGCGCCGGCCGTTCGAGATTTTCATCAACTCGAAAAACCTCGACCACTACCAGTGGATCGTCGCGCTGACCCGCATTATTTCAGCGGTGTTCCGCAAAGGTGGTGATGTCACCTTCCTGGTCGATGAACTGAAGGCTGTTTTCGATCCGCGCGGCGGCTACTGGAAATCAGGCGGCACCTATATGCCGTCGATCATTGCCGAGCTCGGTCACGTGGTGGAAACGCACCTGCGCAAGATCGGCCTGCTGGCGCCGACAGAGCTCGACGAGCATCACAAGAAGCTGATCGCCGAGAAACGCGCCGAGTTCGAGGAAGCCAACCGCCAGACCGATGCCTTCGCCGAAACGGTCTATCCGGCCGGTGCCCAGCTCTGTGCCCGCTGCAACACTGCCGCCGTGGTCATGCTCGACGGCTGTCGCACCTGCCTTTCGTGCGGCGACAGCAAGTGTGGCTGACGCAGTGACTACTCGCTTGTGGGAATACCCATAAGCTGATTCTGACGATGGCGAAGAACAGGTCTTTACCATGGCGTCAGGAGTCCATCTCTTGTGGAGAGACATTCTTTTTCGATTGCGGCGGCTCTTCCAGTGACATATCTGTTACCACTGGATTAACAGGTTTGGTAAAGATCGGGCGGGCCATCTCAATCAGCGAGCCGCCCCCCGCCGGCTTGCTCCTGCCAGGGCTCCTTGCGGTCTACGAGCTGGACGCGCCAGAAGCAAAGGTCTGTGATTGTATTGTCCGCCGTGGATCATCGCGTTCGCTTCGGTGACCAGAAGTTCGGATACCACCTGCGTTAGCCATCAGGGTTCTGCTCGACGCCGGTCGAGAAACGCAGGGAGTCGCATTGCAGGGATTAACCCAAAATACATGTAGCCGGCAGCTACAACCCAGGCGTCGGGCAGGGTAAGGGCCAGAAGAATTGACAAGCAGCCGAAGCTCGCGGAAAGCGCCCATGCGTGCATCTCAACTCTGGTCTTTCGCTGTTCAATTGAATTCAGCGCCAGCGAAGTGGAGCTGCGCAGGGCCAGACGATATAACTGGCTAACGAGCAGTGACATGGCGAGAAAACCGGCGGAGTAGAATACGAATATCAGGCGCAGGTCCAGGTAGGTCTCGATCTGATAACTCGTGGCCAGGTAACCGCCAGTGAGGTTGGAGAACATTCCCTCGAACACCATTCTCAGTGGATACACATAAACCAGCATCACAAATATAAATAACAGGCTGTGCAGAACCGTACTGGAGTTCTCCAGGCCATAGCGACGACTCCACATTCGGTGTTGAAGCCAGAACAGCATCAGGACCGCAAAACTGGCGGCAAACCCGGGAATCCGTTTTACGGCTGCCAGCATCTCAGGAATATCTGACGGAATATCGTCGAACGATATTACGAGCAGCGTAAGTACAAAGGCGAAAGCCGCATCAACAAAAGTGTCCAGACGCGTTACTTCCAGCCCTCTCAGCCGAAATTGTCTTTCGACCGTGAGACCGTCCAGTTCCTCATCGGTCCACCGCTTGTCGGCGGCAGCGTGCGTATTCATAGATGAGCCATGCCAAAACGGAATAACGATTAATTGTGTCAGGGCCCGTTGTCAGAATCGACAGTTATTGATACCCGGTATCGAACGGCCTACCGGGCGATGCTGCGACGCAGTATTGCCCGGCTGCATGGGCGTCCCTATCGTTGTTTCCGCGGAGACGCTTCGTGAACCGGAAGCGATGGCAATAAGGTGGAAGTTGCGGGCCGCCGCCCTGGCCGGAAAAAACGGGGGGCAGACTTGATCCTTGCTAGGGGCAGATAGCGGCGATGGCGCCGCTGTCGTTCGGGTTCTGCTCGACGGCGGGCGGTGGTGCTACTATGATCTGGTCGCGGCCGTTGGACTTGGCGCGGTACAGTGCCTTGTCTGCCGCGTTCAGCACCGGCTCCATGGTGTTGATGTGTTCGTTGATCTGGCACACCCCGGCGCTGAAGGTAACGGGAATTACCTGGCCGTTGTGTTCGATCGGTCGTTCTTCGAGACTTGCGCGCGCGCGTTCCAGCACCCCTTTGGCGGTCTGGGCATCGGCGGTCGGTAACAGCATCACGAACTCCTCGCCGCCGTAACGGGCAACCAGATCGTGCGCGCGGGAGACCTCGGTCAGGCGTTGCGCCATAGCCTTGATAACGGCGTCCCCGGCGGCGTGACCGCGGCCGTCGTTGATCTGTTTGAAGTGGTCGAGGTCAATAATTGCAGCGGAGAGAGGCTCGTTCTGCAGCCGCGCTTCGGCGAACAGACGCTTGCCGTGTTTCATCAGGAAGTGGCGGTTGTGAATTTGCGTCAGCTGGTCGCGATTGGCCTGGAAATGCAGCATCTCCAGCGGTGTCCATGCCGTCGATGTAAGCAGTACGCCAATGAGCACGGCGAGGCACATGATGCCGATCGCCAGGTACATACTGCGGCGCTCGCTGGCGCGGATGTCGCCAAGAAAATCGGCGCGTGGCGCATATGTCGCAATCAGCCACCGGTCACCATCGGTCAATGTCAGCGGCATGGAGTCGGCGATATAGCGGATCTTGCCGGCGGTAAAGCTGGTGCTGTGGCTCATGCTGGATACCAGGCTGGCATCGCGGATGGCATCGAGCACGTTGCGGGCGATCGGATCGGACATGGCGTCCAGTGACAAAGCCTCCAGGTCACGCACCGCCTGGTTACGCAGGTGCGGTGCGGCAATCAGCAGACCGTCGGTGCTGGCAATAAAAGCAGAGCCGGCATCGCTGATATCCAGTTCGGCAAGAAAGCCCGCCAGCGCCTGCAGCTCGACATCGACGCCGATAACGCCAATAAAGCTGCCGTTAGTATCGTAAACCGGGTTGGCTGCGGTAATACCGAGCTGCTGGGCAGTGAAAAAAATGTAGGGATCGGTCCAGGAAAACGCGGCGCTGGCCTTTGCATCGCGATACCAGGGCCGGCTGCGCGGGTCGAAGTCATCCTGCGGGTCAGAGATTCCGCCGAGTTTGCCGGCGGCGGTGTTGCGCCACCATAGCGTGGTTTCCGTACCGCCGTTCACTCGCCTGACATGCTTGAGGCGATACTTTCCGGCGGCTTCGTCTACTGCACGTGACAGATAAACAAACTCACCTGATTCGGTGCCGAGATAGATGCCCGCGAAAGACGGGTTAGCATCCAGCTGACTGACGAAATAGCTTTCCAGTTGTTCGGTGTCGCCGGCCTCCAGCACGCCACTGCCGAGCAATTCCGCGGTGATTACAGCCTGGCCGTAGGCGCGCCCCAAAAATGCTTCTGCGTGACCTACAGTCTCCAGCGTGGCGCCGTTGAGGATCTTCTTGGCCTGGCGCAACAGCGCAGCCTCGCTGGCCAGCCCCGAGAAAAACAGGATCGAGATCACCGTGGCTGCCTGTAGCACCACCAGCAATATCACGGCCCAACGCTTGAGCTGGTTGAGGTATGGGCTGTGGTTTACTTCCGGCATTACGGCACGGCGTCAGGCGCTGCTATTGGTTCAGCTACCAGCCTAGAGCTATTACGGTACGTCGACTGTGCGCTGGATCACGGAGGCACAGCGCGTGACAATTCAGCGATTTAACTCAATCTGCCGGTGCCTGCGCGAAAGCATCGCGGCTGAGGTTCTCGTGCCCGGATGAGGTGATGCAGATATCGTCCTCCACCCGCACGCCGCCAAACGGCAGAAACTGCTCGACTCGCTCCCAGTCAACTTCGGCGGCGGCAGTTTCCTGGCGCAGCTCGGCCAGCAGCATATCGATGAAATAGATGCCCGGTTCTATCGTGCAGACCAGCCCTGGCTCCAGCGTGCGTGTCAGACGCAGGAACGGATGCTCTGACGGAGGAGGTCGCTGGTCGCCGGCCGGGCTGGCCTGGTGGCCACCAATGTCATGTACCTGCACGCCGATCAGGTGTCCCAGCCCGTGCGGGAAAAACGTGCTCATGATGCCCTGGTCTACTGCACTGGCAGCGGTGCAGCGCAGGACGCCGTGCTCGACCAGCACCTGCGCCAGGCGGGTGCAGGCCTCCAGGTGCAGGTCGACATAGTCCAGTCCTGGCCGGGCCAGCTCGCACAACGAGAGCTGTGCGGCGTCGACCGCATTAACCAATGCGGCAAATTCATCATCGGCGGCAGAATACGTGCGGGTGATGTCAGCGGCGTAGCCACAATACGATGCACCGGCATCGATCAGGAATGCCTGTGGTGGCTGCTTCTGCTGCTGGTAATTGTGATAGTGCAGCACCGCGCCATTGCCGTTCAGGGCGATGATGTTGTCGTACGGCAGTTGATCAGGCGCCTGGCCACAGGCCGAGCAATACGCCATGTGTATTTCAAACTCGGAAGCACCTGCGCGAAAAGCTGCTTCTGCCGCGCGATGACCGCGAACCGCAAACCGGTTGGCGCGACGCATGCATTCGATCTCAAAGCCGGTCTTGATCGCACGATCAAAATGCAGGCGGGCCAGCAATTTTTCCGGGTTGCGCTCGCCCAGCCCGAGTATGGCGGGTGGCTTGGTGTGGTCACCAACAACGGCAACCTTCCCTGCGACAGCATCTGTCAGCAAGGCTGCGACCTCGATGTCATCCCGGACAATCTGCACATCAAAGCTGTCTGTCCAGTAGCCGTCCGGATCGGCCGGCGGGGTGTGCCAGTAGTCGCGCGGTTGCAGGTAGACCAGTGTCGGCTGGTGCCCGGGCCTGAAGACTATTGCGGAGCCCTGAAGCTGCGGCAGCGGCACCCAGGTCTTGAAGTGCGGATTGGCGCGAAACGGGCATTCACTATCGTCGAGGAATTGTGCATGCGATTTGCCGGCATAGATGACCAGTGTGTCGTAGCCGGTTGCGGCAAGTGCCTCGGCGTGGCGCGTTGACAGAGCCTGGTGATGCTCTGAATAGAGGCTGCCAATCTGGTCTTTCATCTGCGATCCCCGCCAACTGGATCGCTGATGATAAAGCATGGTGCCGCGTGCAGCACCCGGCCGTAAGCTTCAGGCGTTATCGAGGTAGCTGATATGAGCCTTGAAGTTCAGCTCGTAGAAGCATTTCTGCTGGCCAACCAGCCTCGCACTGCGCCAGCCGTCACAGACACGGCGACCGGTCAGCTCATTACGGTTTTCCCGCACCGCTTCGAGCACATCCTGCTGCAGGTCAAAGCCACCGTCTACGCAATCGACGTTTTTGCAGCGGAAATTAAAAAATGCCCGCGATTTCGGTCCGAAGCTGCGGTTGTTCAGGCTCGGCTCGATCTCATGGTCGGGGGCGCGGATGGACAGGTTGATCGCCAGATGCCGCACGCCGGGCAGTACTCGCGCGATGGTGTTTGCGTTCTCGAGCTGGTCGAGGCCCGAAGTCTCGGTGCCCTCTACCTGCTCAACCTGTTCCTTCTTCCGCAACTTCTTCAGAAAACCTAACATCACACTCCTGCCTGACCGGGCCCGGCGACAATCGCCGGGCCTTTGCCGGTCTGTATCCAGAGCTGATTTCACCTCAGGCGGGGGGGACGTGCCTGTGACGAGCCGCACAAAGCGGGACATGCATCTCAATTCGAGCGGGATGCGGCTCGGTTCGTGGCAGCTCCGCTGTCCGGGCAGCGCGGCTGCCGAAGGACCGGTGGCTTTGCGTCCCCGCCTTTCGGCGGGTTTGCCCTGGTCACGCGTGTCCTGCGGACACGTTTGATGCTTAATTTATACCCCGGCTCTCATTGAATTGCGGTGATGGCAATCACAAAAGAAAAAAGCCGCACCCGTGAGGGTGCGGCTTTTCTCGCGAGATTTGACTAAATCAGCTGCGGCGGCGTAGTGCGCCCAGACCCAGCAGGCCCGAGGCGAACAGCAGCAGGGGAGCCGGCAGCGGAACAACTGCGCCGGTGCCGATATCGATGCCGATGCCGTTGTCCACATCACCACCCCAGGCGAACATTTCCAGCGTGGTGCCGTCGAACGTCGAAGAGTTGAACGGCGTGCTGCCGTAGCTTGCTTCGGCAAACGTAAAGGTGCCGCCCGTGATGTCGACGGTGCCGAACGGTCCGGCGCCGCCGGCGACGCTCAGGTCGTAAGTCAGCGTGCCGCCGGCAAAGCCGTTGGCGCCACTGAGGTCAAAAGAGGCAGAAACCAGCGTAAAAGTGCCAACCGATCCCTTGGCATTGCTAAGGGTAAATTCCTGCGGCCCAACAGCGCTCAGCGTGTTGCCGGTAAGGTCCCAGATCACCTGCTGGCCGGGATCCCAGCGCAGCCAGTTGTTAGGGTTGTTTTCTGAATCGCCAGGTCCGGAACCCGGATGAATCAGTGTCCAGGCGGCGTCGTCGAGAAAGGTCCCGATCAGAGTCGCGGCACCGGCATTCACTGCCACCAGTGAAAGCAGAGCAGCAGCTGCAGCACGTACGAAGAAGATTCTCATTTTCTTATCCCTATCAATTGGTCGGCAAAGCCGTTGTTATTAACGCGGAGCGCTGTATACGCGCTTCTTGCCGGATCACACGCCCGGTTGTGGATAAAGAGTCTAGGCTGAGGCGCCCGACGTCGCAAATGTTAAATTATCCGAAGCTCGTAGGTGATTGATTATTTGGGGGCGCTTGTCACAGATTTCACATAATGGTCATGGCGCGGCCGATCAGGCTGCGCGGCGCGGGCCATTGGTGAGGGCGTCACGCACCGCATTGACGATCATGGCAATCTCGGCCGAGCTGATCGAAAACGGCGGAGTGAAGCGCAGCGAGTGCTTGCCACCGTGTACTACGCCGATGCCATGCAGGCGCAAATATTCCTCGATGCTGCCGGCGCCGTAGCATTTGTAGCGATCCGGATTCAGTTCACAACTGATCAGCAGGCCGGTCCCCTGAACCGCAGTAATGGCGTCGCCCATCTCGTCGGCCAGGGACTGCAGTCGTTGCGCAAATTCGGCGCCGCGCTGGCGAATGTTCGCCCGCAGCTTGTCGGTCAGCGAATCGAGCACCGCGCATGCGACGTCCAGCGCTCTCGGATTGGCCGTCATTGTGTTGCCGTAGATGCCGGCGCGAAACACTGCCTTTGCCCGCTCGCCGATAGCCAGTACCGATAGCGGGTACTGTCCGGCATTGAGCGCCTTGGAATAGGTTTCCAGGTCGGGCGGTATGCAGTCGGTGAACCCCGGATAGTCCACCACGGAAAGACAGCCGTGAGCCCGCAGCCCGGCCTGGATAGAGTCGATTACCAGGAATGAGCCGTGTTCCAGCGTCAGGCGCCGCGCGGCATCGTAGAACTCGCGCGATACCGGCATGCCCGGGTTGCCTTCTCCCATTACCGGTTCCATGCAAACCGCTTCGATAAAAAAGCCTTGCTGGTCGGCCATCGCGAAAACCTCTTCGAGTTGTGCGATGTTGTTGGGCTCGACGGTCAACGGCCCGCCGCCGTCGCGGAAGCTGGCGAGGTGTTCGGAATAGCTGGCCAGTGTGGAGTCGGAATAGCGGGCCGGCCCGTCTGTGCGGCCGTGGAAGCCCTGCTCGAGCGCGACCCGGCGAATGGGTTTGCCGCGATGGCGGCCGTCAGGATCGGTATGCACTTTGGCGTTGATGTCTGCCAGCCGCAGCGCGACAGTCATTGCTTCGGAGCCGCTATTGAGGCAGACGAAGCCCTTATACGGACACGAGCCGCGAGTTCGGCCGAGTTCCTGCCGCAGCGCGGAGACAAAGCGATGTTGCGAAAGGCTGGGCGTCATGACGTTTGCCATCACCTGGCGACGGTTCATGGCTTCGAGCACAAACTGCGGGCTGTGACCGAGCCCGAGCATGCCGTAGCCGCCGGAATCATGAATGACAGCGCCGCAGGTGGTAATGATCCAGGGCCCGCAGGCGGCCAGCGCCACATACGGATTAACCACGTCGTCGGGATAGAAATTCACCAGGCCATCCTGTAGCCGGGCGGTAAGGTCTTGTTCTGCCGTGGCCAGTAAATCAGCCGCTTCACTGCCAAGTGCGCTATGCGCATCGCCTGCATCAGCGATCGCCTGTTGCAGGCTGGCGTCAGAGTCGACAAAGACCTGCACAACGGCATCGGGCAGTCCGACGGTGCGGCTCTCGCCCGCTGTCTCGCGCAGGTTTTCGAGGATAGCCAGATAGTGGCTCCCGGGGTGTTCAGCGGACCTGTTCTGCAGCATTTGCCTGGCCTCGTGTAGCAAGCCGCTCAGTATAGATGAGTTGTATGGCACGCCTCCACCGACCGGGTCCACGGAAATGCTCGCAGTTGAGCTAAAATAGGCCGCTTGCTGGGAGAAATGCCGTGCCCGACGAAGACGCGATCCACCTTTTTGCTACCCACCTGTGGGAGCTCGACGACGATTACCTGCGGTTGTTCGACTATCTCGGCGATATCGACACTTTCTATTATGTCAATCATGCGGATCCCGAGCACGAGCCGGAAGGCGACGAAGTATTGGCCGGGCGCGATGAACTAACCCGCCAGATCGAGGCAGCGGAGGTGGTCATCGTGCTTTGCACGCAGTACCTGCAGAACCCGGAGCTGGTTGACCTGCAGATGACCATAGCCAAACGACATGGAAAACCGCTGCTGGCTGTGGAGCCGTTTGGCCCGGACGACGTTCCTGACAAGATAAAACAAATGTCAGATCATATAGTTGAGTGGTACGCGCGCAAGATCGTCGATGGTATAAAGATGCTGGCGCGTGGTGAGGAAGCGCACCGGTACGATACGATCGACTGGCCAGGCGACCTCTGAACAGCCCCGCCGACCGGCCCTGTATTTATATTTTGGAGATATTCCGTGAATAAAACAGCAGTTGTAGTGAGCCTGATCGCGCTGGGTCTGTCCGGCCCCGTGCTGGCGGCTGATGCCGGGCAGGGCAAAGCCAGCTACAAGGTCTGTGCCGCCTGTCACGGCGCCGATGGCGAAGGCAGCAAAGCCCTTAATGCGCCGAACATCGCCGGCATGCCTGCCTGGTATACCGCACGCCAGCTGCAAAACTTCAAAGCTGGTGCACGTGGCACTGATCCCAAAGATATGTACGGCACACAAATGCGGCCGATGGCGATGACGCTTGCCGATGATGCCGCAGTTGCAAACGTTGCGGCGTTTATCGAAACACTGCCGGCCACCAAAGCGGCAGCGTCCGTCAAGGGTGATGTCGAAAACGGCAAGAAGTTGTACGCGACGTGTGCCGCCTGCCATGGCGCGGGTGGCGAAGGTATGGAAGCGCTCAACGCACCGCCGCTCGCTGGTCTTGCTGACTGGTATATCGAGCGACAGCTGCTGGCGTACAAGAGCGGCATCCGCGGCACCGATCCAAAGGATGCCTTTGGTATGCAGATGAGGCCCATGGCGATGATGCTGGCCGACGATCAGGCCGTGCGCGACGTCGCAGCCTACATCGCAACGCTCGACTGAGTTGCTGCAAGCGTTCTTTTGCGACGACGCCGCCGATCAGGACGGCAAGCTGCACATCCTCGGCGTGTACAACGAGCTCCTGGCGGAAGGATTTCCGGCTCGCCAGGAGCGCCTGCTGCTGTGCGGCGTCATCGAGTGGCGCGAAACCGATTCCGGCAGGCAGGATTTCACCGTCGATTTGCTCGACCCTGACGGCCACTCTGTTTACACCGTGGAAGGTCATACGGAGGTTAACGCGGTCAGTCGCGGACGCCCGCCGGCACGCAGCCACCTGCTTCTGCCACTGAAAAACGTGGTGTTCCCGAGCGCCGGCCGTTATCGAACGCGGTTTTGCATTGGCGGCTCTGACTGCTTCGGACCGGACATCTATCTCACCGACGCAAGCTCTTTCTAGCTGCGTCGCAACATGACAGCAAAGCGTTAAAAAAGGCAACATCCCCAAAGGTTGCGACGCATCAAAATTCGAAAGGGAATGGGGGATGTCTGTATCGGTTTACACCGCGCTGCGGACCTTTAAGAAGCACGCCTTAATCGCCCTTGCCGTTATTGTCGGTTTCACGGTTGGCTACGCGGTCAACGCGGCCTTCTATAGCGAAAACGCACCGGCCCAGCCCATCGAGTTCAGTCATCGTATTCACGCCCAGGAAAACGAAATCCCCTGCATGCATTGTCATGTGCATGTCGCAAGGTCAATCAACGCTACGGTGCCGAGTGTTAACAAGTGCATGAATTGCCACCGCGCCATGCCGACCGTGTGGGAAAGCCCTGAAATCATCAAGCTGCGCGGTTACTGGGAGCGGCAGGAGCCAATTCCCTGGGTAAAGGTTCACGACTTGCCGGACTTTGCCTACTTTCCTCATAAACGCCACATCCAGGCGGGTGTTGATTGCAGCAACTGCCATGGTGACGTGGCGAATATGGACAGGGTCGCGCAGGTGGAGCCGCTGAAAATGCAGTGGTGCCTCGACTGTCACAACGAGCGCCAGGTTGAACACGGGCGCGACTGCTGGACCTGTCACAAGTAGGAATGGACTGGAACGTCATATGTCGGCAATAGACCGGAGAGACTTCCTCAAGATAGTCGGCGCCGCCGGTGCCGGTGCCGGCGCTGGTTTCCTGGTTAAGGAAAGCAGAAAGTACCGCCGCGAGCAGTACATACCCTACGTGGCGACGCCGGAAGATTTCACGCCTGGTATTGCGACTTATTACAAGACCGTGTGCGGTCAGTGCAGCGCGGGTTGCGGTATCGAGGTGCGGGTACGCGAGGGTCGCGCCAAGAAGATCGAAGGCAACCCGCTGCACCCGGTCAGCCAGGGCCGCAGTTGTGCTCTCGGGCAGTCTGGCCTGAATGTGCTTTACAACCCCGACCGGTTGCGGCAGCCGCAGCAGCGTCGCGGCGATCGGGGGACCGGCAGGTTCGCGCCAATGGGCTGGGAACAGGCCTTTACTACGGTTGCTGAGCGTTTGTCGGCTATACGCCGCGCCGGTCGTGCCGACCGCATTGCGTTGCTGGCTGGTGCAACGCGGGGCCACCTGCACGACCTGCAGGAAATATTCATGGCCGGACTGGGTTCGGATCGCTACCTGCAATACGACTTCACCGTGCCGGAGGCAATGCTGGCAGCCAACGTTGCCAGTTATGGTCGCGCCGAGCTGCCGTACTACGATATCGCTAACAGCGACTTCCTGCTGTCATTTGGTGCTGACTATCTTTCCCACTGGCTGTCGCCGGTTCATCACAGCCTCGGTTACGGCCAGCTGCGGCAGGGCGGTGAGCACCGCGGGCACGTGGTCCAGGTCGAGGCGCGCATGTCGCTGAGCGGCGCCAACGCCGATCAGTGGTTGCCGGCCCGGCCAGGCAGCGAAGGGCTTGTTGCGCTGGCGATTGCCAACCGCATGGGTGGCAGTGGCCTGGCGGCTTACACCATCGAGCGCGCTGCAGCAGCAAGCGGTCTTGATGTCGCCACCATCAGCCGTCTTGCCGACAAATTCGCAGCGGCTGAACAGCCGCTGGCTATCGCCGGCGGCGGCGCTACAAACGCAGTAAACGGCACCGCCAACGCGGCGGCAGTCAATGTGCTGAACGCCGTTGCCGGAAGTGCAGTTACCGCGAACCCCGACCCGGCAATTGGTACCGCTGCTGCGGACCGTGTTGCCGGTTTTGCTGATATCGCCAGGCTGGCTGACGACATGAACGCCGGGGGCATCGAGGCCCTGGTGATTGTTGGCACGAATCCGGTGTTCTCGCTGCCGGAATCCGTCGGCTTGCAGGCGGCAATGGAGGCGGTGCCATTTATCGCGGCAATCTCGCCGTTTGTCGATGAAACCTCGGCGATGGCCGACGTGATCCTTGCGCCGCACTCCACGCTTGAGGACTGGGGTGATGACACGCCGCAACCCGGTGTCGGGCTGGCGATGGCATCGATCATGCAGCCGGTAGTCGCGCCCGTGCATGACACCCGTCCGCGCGGCGATATCCTGATCGAACTGGGCCGGCGTCTGGGCAGCGACATGGCCGAAAAACTGCCGTGGAATGACAGCTACAGTTTCCTGCGATCGCGCTGGCAAAGCGTGTACGAGCAGCGCAAGGCAGCGCTCGATGGCATGAGCTTCGACGACTTCTGGAACAGCGTGCTGCAGGCAGGCGTGTGGGCGGAAGATCGCAAGGGGCCGGCGTTGCCGCCGCCGGCACAGGTTCTGGATCCGGCGGAAGTGGCAAAACCGGCCGGTAGCAACAGCTACTACTTCCAGCCTTATCTCAGCCATGCCTGGTTCGACGGTCGCGGCGCCAATCTGCCGTGGCAGCAGGAGCTGCCTGATCCGCTGACCAGCGTGGTTTACAACAGCTGGATCGAGCTCAATCCACAAACCGCCGCGGCGATGAAGCTGCGTGATGGCGACGTGGTCGAAGTGCGGTCCGGGTCCGGCAGCCTGCGTGCGCCGGTCATTACCTATCCCGCCATTCGTCCGGATGTCGTTGCCATGCCGATCGGCCAGGGGCACCGCACATTCGGCCGTTATGCGAGTAACCGTGGTGCAAATCCGCTGGCCATAGTTGATGTGGCCACCGACCGTGACAGCGGTGCGCTGGCATGGGGCGCAACCATGGTCAGTCTTGAACCCACCGGCGAACGGGTGAAACTCATCCGCACGTCCGGTACGCCGCGTGAACTGGGCCGGTCCATACTCGGACCGTATGGCGAAGGCGGGAAACCCGATCCGCATGCAAAAGATGAAAACCACGGTTAGCTGACGGAGTAACCGGTGCCAGAAATACTCGACAAATGGAAAAAACTCCGCGAGCCGGGCTACTTCGGCAAGTTCGATTATCACTGGGGCATGGTGATCGACCTGGACCGTTGCAGCGGCTGTGAAGCCTGCGTCGTCGCTTGTACGGCGGAGAACAACCTGCCCATCGTCGGCGAGAAGCAGTTCGCCAGGGCACGCGAGATCAAGTGGATCAGGGTCGAGCGCTACTGGGAGGGTGAATACCCTGACGCCAGGGTGACTTTTCTGCCGATGCTGTGCCAGCAGTGCGACCAGGCGCCGTGCGAGACAGCGTGCCCGGTGTTCGCCACGTATCACAACCAGGATGGCCTCAACACGCAGGTCTATAACCGCTGCATCGGTACCCGCACCTGCGCGGTGTACTGTCCGTACGAGGTGCGCTATTTCAACTGGTACTCCTACCAGTGGGACGAGCCGCTGGAGCAGCAGCTGAATCCGGATGTTTCTGTGCGGGAAAAGGGCGTGATGGAAAAATGCACGTTCTGCATCCAGCGCATTCGCGACGCCAAAGACCAGGCCAAGGATCGCGGTGGCGACAAGCGCGTCAAAGATGGCGAGGTTACGCCGGCCTGTGTGCAGGCCTGCCCGACCGAGGCCATGGTGTTTGGCGATTTCAATGACCCTGACAGTGCAGTATCGAAAGCCGCCACCGACGAACGCAACTACCGGGTTCTGGAAAAACTCAACACAACGCCGTCGGTTGTGTATCTGAGGAAGGCGGAAGCTCATGGCTGACTACCAGGAACCGGCATGGGCTGACGTCAACAAGGATGTCCTGCGTTCGATGCTGGTCACCACGCCGAAATACTGGTGGCTGCTCGGCACGACCATCACTATCGCGGTGGTCTGCTTTTTCCTGCCCTGGCTTTACCAGTGGCACGTTGGTGTCGGTGCCGCCGGAATGAACCGCAATGCGGTGTGGGGCACGTATCTTTCCAATTTCATTTTCTGGATTGGCCTGAGCCATTCGGGCACGCTGCTGTCGGCAGTGCTGCACATCACGCAGAGTTCCTGGCGCAAGACGATATACCGCAGCGCCGAGGCAATGACGTTGTTCTCGCTGATGACTGCCGCGATGTTTGTAATGGTGCATGTCGGGCGGGTCTGGTACGTGCACTGGAGCTTCCCGCTGCCAAACGAGATGGGTCTGTGGCCGAATTTCCGCTCGCCGCTGATGTTCGACGTGATGGCGATCACCACCTACCTGACCGCCAGCTCGATATTTATCTACATGGGCTCGGTGCCGGATTTTGCCGCGGTACGCGATAACAGCACCGGCATGCGGCGTCGCCTCTACACGATCTTTTCCTTTGGCTGGCGTGGCACCGAGCACGAGTGGCACACACTCAACTGGGCCTATACCTTCTTCGCGGTGTTTGTGATCCCGCTGGCTGTCTCGGTTCACAGTATTGTGTCGTGGGATTTTGCCTTGTCGATAGTGCCCGGCCTGCATCACACGATTTTTGCGCCGTATTTCGTCTGCGGGGCAATCTATTCGGGTACCGCCGGAATTGTTACGGTGATGTGGTTGCTGCGAAAGGCCTTCGGCTACGAGAAGTACATACGCAAGATACATGTCGACAACCTCGGCAAACTGCTCCTTGTGCTGTCGCTGATATGGACCTATATCAACGTCATGGAGGTGTTCAACGCCTGGTACGGCGGAACATCGTTCGAGCGCGAGTGGTTGAAATTCCGTATGGCCGGACCGTATGCAATTCTGTACTGGGAAATGATTACATTTTGCGCCTTCGCGCCGCTGTTGATGTTTTCCAACAAGATCCGCTGCTCGTGGAACAAAATGCTCGTGCTGTCGATCCTGATCAACATCGGCATGATCACCGAGCGCTTTATCATTGTGGCGACAGCATTGCCGCGCAAATTCCTGCCGGATTCATTCGGTTTTTACCTGCCAAGCCTGGTAGAGGTGTCAATCACCATCGGGTCATTCGCAATCTTCGCGACGCTGTTTCTGATATTCGTCAAGTGGGTGCCATGTATCTCGATTTATGAGACCAAGGAAACGCTCACGCCGCTGCGGAGGGACGCCAGATGGCAGAAAGCGTAATGGCATTGTATGAATACGAGGAGGATTTCCTCGAAGTTGCCGGCAAGCTGAAGGCCATGGACGTGCCGCTCAGCGTGATGACACCGATCCCGATGCATGACGTCGAAAAAGTGCTGGGGATAGGCAAGAGCAAGGTGCGGTTTTTCTCGTTGACCGGCGCAATACTCGGTGGGGTGTCCGGTTTTGCGCTTGCCGCCGGCACCGCGCTGGTGTTCCTGCTGCCAACTGGCGGTCGGCCGATAATCCCGATACCGCCCTACCTGGTGATCATGTACGAGATGACGATCCTGTTCGGCGTGCTGGCCACGTTGCTTGGATTTCATGTGGTCTCGGGGTTGCCGGCATGGAAAGACGCCCCTTATACACCGGAGGCCAATATTGACCGCTTTGTGGTGTCCGTGCCGGCAGATACCTCTGACCTGGCTGCGGTCGAGGGCGTGATGCGTGAGGGCGGTGCGGTCGAGATCAAGCGGGTGGAGTACTGATATGCGCCTGGTGTTGCTTGTCATCGGAGTCCTGTCCGCCGCCGCGGCGCAAGGGCTGCCGTGGTCCAAGGACATGGTGGACCAGCCGTCGGTCAAACCCCAGGAGACGGCGGTACGCGAGCCACAGGGTTCGGTTCCCGTCAAAGGCAAAGAGGCGATGCCGGTGCCGCAGGACGTTGCCGAGGTTGTGCGTTCCCGACTGCTGGCGACCCGGACCCTGAGCAACCCGGTGGCAGTGGATGAGGCGTCGGTCGCGCGCGGCAAGGAGGTCTACGACATTCATTGCTCGGTATGCCACGGCGCCAGCGGCAAGGGTGACGGGCCGGTCGGAAAAAAATTCGTGCCGCCGCCGATGGACCTTTCAACCGACTATGTACAGCTGCAGGGTGACGGCCAGATCTTCTACACGATTACGCACGGCGGGGTTGCCATGCCGTTTTACCGTGATGCCATCGACAAAATCGATCGCTGGCACATCATCAACTACATCAAGAGTGAGCTGAAGGCGCAATGAACGAAGACGCCGCAGTATCAGTTGAAATACCCCGGGCCGTCGGTGTTGACCAGCGGTCCCGTTACAACACCATGCGCCTGGTCATGGCGGCGATCTTTGTAATCAGCGCACTGGTTGCGGCAATGACGCTGCCCGGCGACACAGCCGGCGGCTGGGGCATGTTTCTGACTACGCTGCTGTTCCTGCAGGGTATTACCCAGTTTGGCGTAGCCTTTACCGCCATCATGCGGTTGTCCGGCGGGTTCTGGGCGCGACCCTTGTTCCGGCTGGCTGAAGTGACAACGCTGGTTTTCATGCCGATCTCATTTGTCGGCATATTGCTGGTTTATTTCGGGGCGCGTCACCAGTTGTTTTTCTGGATCGACCCCGCGCCGGGCGAACACCTCAGCGCCTGGCTGGGTGAAGGAAAGCTGCTGTTCCGTGCGCTCGCGTCACAGGTGGTGTTCTATGTCGTGGCGTTTCTGTACGTGCGCATCAGCCTTCGTCCCGATATCGACCAGCGGGCCGTCGCCGAGGCAACCGGACTGCGCCGGATGGTGTTAGCGCTGTTTGGCGGTGCCGGTGGCACCGCGGATCCGGAAGCGCTGACGCATCGGCTGTACTTCTGGTCGGTGCCTGTACTGATCATTGCCGGCCTCGCCAACACCTTGATCTCGCTGGATTTCGCCATGATGCTGTGGCCGCACTATCACAGCACAGTATTTACCATGTACTACATGATCGGCTGCATGTTTGGCGGGACCGCGCTGTTGCTGCTGCTGGCCGGCCTGCAGCGCCGCTACATCAATATCGATACCGTGTTCAGTACGCGTCAGATCAAAAACCTCGGCATCATTTTTACGGGCTTTATGTGTCTGTGGCTGTACTTTTTCTGGGCGCAGTTTTTTGTTACGTGGTTTGGCAATCTGCCGAACGAATTGCGGCCATTGAATGCGCAGATGGAGGGTCACTACGGCCCGGTTTTCTGGACGTCCGTCGCCTGCCTGTTCATGTTGCCGCTGGCGTTCCTGATATTTGCCAGGGTCAAACGCAGCCTGGTGCTGGCCAGCATGGTCGCGCTGCTGATATGTACCGGCGTATGGCTCAATCGTTACCTGATGGTGCTGCCGGCGCAGTGGGAGGCGCACGTGCCCTTCAGCACGGTCGGTGGTGCGGCTGGTACAATCGCCCTGGTAAGCGGCTTTCTGCTTTTGCTGCTGCTGGCATTCGACGCTTTTCCCATGCTGTCGCGCTGGGAAGTCGAGCGTATAGCGCCGGAAAAGCGGGCAAGCTGGCACAGCAGTCACTGAGTTCGGGCCGCGACGAGCGGGTATGCCGGTTATCCATTTACAACGCAAGATAAAAGCCCATGCTGACGTGGTGTGGCGTGTCATCAGCGATCTGCAGAGTTTTGCGGACGCGTCGCCGCATATCAGCAAGGTAGAGATGCTGGATGGTGCGAACGGCACCGCCCGCAGGCGTCTATACAGTATCCGCGGCTATACCTGGACCGAGCACTGCACCCAATGGGACGAGGGCCGCTCTTACACGATGGAGGTCGACTCCAGCGACGGCGTGTATCCGTTTCGCAGCATGACGCGGCGATTCGAAGTTGAAGAGCAGGACGATGGTGTCGTGCTCAGGATGCATTACAAGTACCAGCCCAAATATGGCCTTGCCGGTCGCCTGATGGACGCCTTGTTCCTGCACCGCAAGCGCCGCAACCTGTACCGCGAGTTAATGAATAACTGGGTCGCCAAAATTCGCGACCGCGAGTGGGCCTACACGGTAACGGTAGCAACGATCCTGCAGAGCAAAGGTCACGATGTGGTTACGGCCAACGTCAGTGACAGCATTATCGAGGTGGCGAGAATCCTGCGGCAAAATCGCATCGGTGCGGTGCTGATCCGGGATGAGTCGGGCCAGCTTGCCGGCCTGGCCTCTGAGCGCGATATCACGTCGGCCCTGGGCGATCACGGTCCCGAGGCGCTGCAGCACCCTATAGGCGATGTCATGGCGCGCAAGCTGGTGGTGTGCGAGCCACACCATGATATGGGCTTTGTCATGGCCTGCATGACTGACCGCCGTGTGCGCCACCTGCCGGTCCTGGAAGGCGGCGAACTGGTGGGCATCATCAGCATTGGCGACGTGGTCAAGGCGCGCATCTATGACCTGGAATCAGAGTCGGAAACCATGCGTGAGTACATCGCCGGGCGCGAATGGAGCTATCACCATAAAGTGACCGGTGTACACGATGTTGCCGCATTGCGGCAGGAGCTCGGCAACCCCTGAAGCGATTGTAAATTGTTGCGTCGGCAGCCTCTGCAGCTGTCGATCTGACGGAGTAGCAATTACAATCCCCTCATCTTTGTCGGGCGATTAAATTTCTGGAGGAACAACAATGGCAAGAATTGCAGACATCGAGGGAATCGGACCCTCATACGCCGAGAAGCTGGCTGGTGCCGGCATCAAGACTACAGATAAGCTGCTGGAGATGGGTGGTACCCCGAAGGGACGCAAGGAAATCGCCACCAAGTCCGGGGTGACCGAAAAGCTGATCCTCGGCTGGGTAAACCGGGCCGACCTGACTCGCATCAAGGGTGTCGGCAGCGAATATGCCGACCTGCTCGAATGTGCTGGTGTCGACACCGTTCCCGAGCTGAAGGGCCGCAGTGCAAAAAACCTTCACGCCAAGATGGCCGAGGTTAACGAGAAGAAGAAACTCGTTCGCAAGCTGCCAACCGAAAACCAGGTAACCGAGTGGGTGGCTCAGGCCAAGAAGCTCAAGCGCGCAGTAAGTTACTGAGTTAGCGGTTATTACGCGTAAAAAGCCGGGGCTTGCCCCGGCTTTTTACATTCTGTGGCACCCGTTACTTTTTGGGGAATTGTTTTAAACACTGCAACAAGCTATCGAGTTGCCGGATCGTTGCGCCGATAATAAGGGCGTCGAAGTTCACAGGAAGAGCCGTGCGTTTTTTCTTTCGCAAGTCACGCCGCAACCGCAAGACGGTTACCAACAAGGACAGTTCACGCCAGCAGACTGGTGAGCTGAGTATTTCGCGCGAAAACCGCGGTTACGACCCGTATGACACGCTGCCTGGTGTGTCACGCGAGTCATTTGGCATGCGGCGTAATGACGACGGGAAGTGGTCGTTCTGACCCTCCAGGTTCTTCATTGCGGAGGCGATTACGCCCGGCACCTTTTCCAGCACCATCTTCGCAGGTAGTGGCGGCAGGATGCCGCTCCCACGAGAACCTGCGGCTAAAGCGAATACACTCAGCATAATCTAAGGTTGCTCGCCGCAGGCGCGCCTCATGCTCTTCAAAAGTGTGACCGAGCGCGTCAAAAAAAACCCCGCGCGAGGCGGGGCTACAGGTCCGGCGGTGGTGTTGTTGTTATTATTTTCTTGTTGTAGTTATCTCTCGCGGTTTCAAAGCGTTTCGTTATCTGGGATTGTTTACTTTCCGTCTTCGAAGCGAGCATGCCAGGCGTTGGAGTCAGCGATGACCGGCATGAATGTTCTCGATATCAGTCCACCTTTTGCTTATGTCGCCAGCGCGCCGTTCTTGCGTCGGCTTGCGCGTGCGTACACTGTCAGCAAGCACGTTCTGTGCCAGACGGGCGCTGTAGCAATAGAATCATGTGCCTACACCGATTGTTGCTAAGGTTATGTAAAAGTTAAAAAAAAATGCTGCGGGCGAAGCTTGTGCGCTGTAAGAAATGCCGACATGAGGCTGGCGTGTTATGACATGGTCGAAAACGGGTGGCCGCCACCCTTGGCGACACGCTAGGCTGCCTGCAACAAGCCTGAGGAAACGCCGAGATGGATGATTACCAGCGCGTTGCCAGCGCCATTCGTTACATACAGGAATCAGTGACCGGGCAGCCGTCGGCAGAGGATATTGCCCGGGCCGCCGGTGTCAGCAAATCACACTGCCAGCGGTTGTTTCGTCGCTGGGCTGGCGTGAGCCCGAAGCGGTTCCTGGAATATCTCACGGTCCAGCATGCCAAGGTCCTGCTGGATCAATCAGCGAGTGTCCTGGATGCATCTGTCCAGATCGGTCTGTCCGGGCCGTCGCGTCTGCATGACCAGTTTGTTTCGGTAGAGGCAGTCAGCCCCGGCGAATACCAGCAACGCGGCAAAGACCTTGTAATTCGCTACGGCCATCATGACAGTGCTTTCGGTGATGTGCTGCTTGCACTGACCGATCGTGGCATCTGCGGACTCGCGTTTTGTGAAAAGGACGGCGTCACTGCCGAAATCGAGCGGCTGCAGCAGCTGTGGCCGGGGGCGCAGCTGCGCCGCTCGCAGGCCGATACGGAGTCGCTTGCAGGTCGTCTGGCAACCCCGCCGGATGCGCAGCACCCGGTTTCATTGCTGGTGACCGGTACCAATTTCCAGCTCAAGGTCTGGCAGGCATTGCTGGCGATCCCGCAGGGAGTCGTTTGCACCTACGGCAGGCTGGCAGAACTGGCCGGTCACCCGGGCAGCGCCCGCGCGACCGGATCGGCGGTTGGCGCCAATCACATTGCCTGGTACATACCGTGTCACCGGGTTATTCGCAGTAATGGCGCCAGCGGTCAGTATCGCTGGGGCGAAACTCGCAAGCGCGCCATACTGGCGTGGGAATCGGCGCAGCAGGAGGCGGCTGTCGAGGTAGCCGCGGGCTGAAGAACCAGCAGGAAATACGTCTGGAAATCGCCGGTCGCGTGATCGCCGGTGTGCACTGGCCGTGCGCCGGCGGTTTTCCTGTCATCGCGTTACACGGTTGGCTGGACAATGCGGCGACCTGGTCGAAATTGCTGCCGCTGCTCGATGAGATGGACGTGTATGCCCTCGACCTGGCCGGGCATGGTCGTTCCGATCATCGGCCTGCCTCGGTGCCCTATCATTTTATCGACAACGTGGCAGATGTCATCGCTGTCGCTGATGCGCTGGGGCTGGAGAAGTTCGGCCTGCTGGGCCATTCGCTCGGTGCTTCCGTGGCAACCCTGGTGGCCGGGACGGTCCCGCAGCGGATTTCCAGCGTCATATGCCTGGAGGGGTTTGGCGCATTGACGACGCCGGCGGAACAGGCGCCGGGGCAGCTGGAAAGATCCCTGCAGCGCTACCTGCAGCCGACGTCGCCGCCATCGCGCTATGCGTCGGTGGAGGCAGCAGCGCAGGCGCGGACCGATGCAACGGGTCTGGGAAGCGATGCTGCCCGACTGCTGGCGCAACGCGGCACGCGGGACCTGGATGGCGACATCGTCTGGAGCGCTGATCCGCGTCTGCGCTACGACTCGCCGCTACGTCTTACCGAGGAGCAGGTCTGCGCTTTTATCGCGCGAATCGAGACGCCGGTCCTGCTGGTCCGCGCGGCCGGGGGCCTGGATTTTCCGCAACAGGTCTACCAGCGCCGGGCCCGGGCATGTCGCAGCCTGCAGATTGTGGAGGTTGAAGGCGAGCACCATCTGCACCTTGAAGCGGCAACTGTCGCAGGCGTTGCTGCAGCGATAGCATCTTTCCAGCAGGACCTGTAACTATGTAAACCGGCTGCGGTTGTGACCGGTGCCGCTGCATTCGCAGCCGGGAACGTCTATAGTCACGCTTCAATTGATACGTACCCAGGCATATTCTGTGAAAAAACAAAAAGACCAAGCGACACCAGCTGCCCGTGGTGCTTCTCCCGGCCAGGGAATCGACCGCAACGAGTGGATTGTGCGGGCGGTGGCCGCCGCTGCGATGCGCGACAAGAAAACAAGCCCGCCAACTGGCAAGACCGCTCCCGACGACGACTGAAGTCATGCCAGTGTGATGGCGTTCACGGAACTGTTCGCCTTGCATTTCTATGCTCCGTGCTCCACCTCGGAGAACGGCTTTGCAACGACTGGCGCGCATGATGGATGATCTCGATGACGTACTCGCAATCGCTGGCGCGGCTTCGTCACACGCCTACCTGTTGATAATAGTTCTAAGCGTGGTTCTCGTAGTCCTGGCGACGCTTGTGCTGGGTCCGACCGGGCTGTTAGTTTCCCTGGCGGTGAGCGGCGCCGCCATTGGGGCTGCGACGCTCCATCACTGAGAGGTGCTGTTTGTGGCTTTGCTGATGAAAGGCAGCTGTGAGCGCTGTGGCTGCACTCTGGAGCCTGCTGGCAAGGCGCTGATCTGCAGTCACGAGTGTACATTCTGCTGTAGCTGCGGCGATCATATGGGGCACGAGTGCCCGAACTGCGGCGGCGAACTGGTGCTGCGACCCAGACGAACAGACGAGGGTGTTGCCAGCGGCTGATTTGCCCGGCCAAGAGGCAGGGAAAAGCCTGTCTTTGACCCCCATTCAGGGGCATGTTATACAGCGTCGCTCGCTATAAACGTCCGGGGGAAAAAGATGGAAGTGATCGGGCTGGATATCGGTTTTGGTTACACCAAGGCCACAAACGGTCAACGATTCATCGTCTTTAAATCGGTATACGGTGAAGCCTCGGAGCTGCAGTTCCGTGAGCAGCTGCTAAGCGATCCGGACGAAGAAGAGTATCTGCACATAGAGCTCGACGATCACAATTATTTCGTCGGTGAGCTGGCTGAACGGCAGAGCGTCGAGCGTTATTTCACCCTGGACCAGAGCCAGTTTGTCGCTGAATTTACCAAGGTGCTGGCATTAACACCGCTCTCGCAGATGGTGGAGAGGCAGGAGCCAATCAAGCTGGTGGCAGGTCTGCCGATCAGCCATTACCGTCGCCATCGTTCCGAGCTGATTAACATTCTGAAAGGCCAGCACCCGGTCGTAGTCACTGACAAGAACGGTGACCGCGAAGATACCGTGGTGCGTATTTCCGAGGTACGCGTCGTGCCGCAGCCTTTTGGTACTGTCATGAACCTGATGCTGAGCGACCTGGGCGAGGTGCGTGACCGTCGATTCCTGAGTGAGAAAATCGGTGTCATCGATGTGGGTTTTCGCACCACCGATTACACTATTGCCGACCGTACGCGCTATTCCGAACGTGGCAGTAAAACTACCGACACCGGCATTTCACGGGCTTACGCGACAGTTGCCGCCAAACTGCAGGAATCGAGCGGTATCAGCGTCGAGCTTTACCGCCTGTACGATGCGGTCGATCGCGGCTCGATAAAGATTCATGGCAAGCGCTATGACCTCAAGCTGGTCAAAGAGCATGCGTTTTCGCAGCTGGCATCGGCGATTGCCACAGATGCCAACCGACTGTGGGCAAATGACTGGGATATCGACCGGGTCATGATCACCGGTGGCGGTGGAGCTGTTCTGGCACCCTTCCTGGCCAAGCATCTCAAGGGCGAGATAATTCCGGTCGAGCCGGGGACTGATACGCGGCTGAATAACGTGCGCGGCTACTGGAAGTATGGCAAGCGTCTGTGGGCGCGTGCGGCAACCGCAACGGCAACCAAATAGCAACGCTGTTTTTTGAAATTATAAGGAATGTAAATTTCAACTTGATCCGCACTTTGGCGCCTCGCTAGAATTCCGGTTCTGTTATCTACCGGAGAGCGGGAATGAAAAGACTGGTCGTGATCGCCGCCCTGATGGCTGTAGCCGCCGGGGCTCAGGCCTACAGCATCAAGCACAGCTATTCAGGCGAGAACAAATCTATCGAGTACTACGGCGCCTGTGACAGCGGCCAGCTGATCAAGATCACCGAGCACTCCGATGGGCGCTTTTCTTTCGAGGGCCCGGCGGGCAGCGGCACGCTGCGTGGCCGCGGCAGTCTCGACAAGGCGGCAGCTGCCGCCTGCGGCGAATAAAAACGCGTCGGTATGTGATCTGGCACACACTACCGCCTCCTGCGCGTTGCTAATCTCGTAAGCTCGAAACCGCCGCAGTTGCGCGCGGTGCCAGGTTTGCCTATGTCCATGCTCGTCGAAAACGAGGAAACGGTTGCAGTCGACCCGACGGCCGAAATGCTGGCGCGGGTGGACACGCGGTCTTCGATGGCACGCGATGCCATCATCAATGAAAAACCGCATTGCGACGAGGCAATCGGACAGTTCTTCCAGGCCCTGTTGCACATGCTGGATGCGGCGCAGGTTGAAGGGCCGGATGATCAGCCGCTGGACGAGCGCGTGCTGCAACAACTGGCGCTGATCAAGCCGTGGCGGGATCACTATCTCCGGTTCGTCGAGCTGGCAATCACCAGTGAACGCAGCGCGGCAATTCACGAGGCCAACCGGGCATTTCTGGGCCGTCTGCTCAGTTACAAGCATGCACCGCGCGACGTGATTCATTTCAATCACCTGTGGTGCGATCACTACCGGTTTGCAATTCGCGAGGTGTTCATTTCGGTGATCGCCCTGCTGCTGGCGAACCGCGATTTCGATCAGGCAAATCAGTACCTGAACGCAGAATATCGCTTCGAGACTGATCGCGGTCCGCAGCGGGCAAATTTTCTGCTGTTCGACTCGTATATCAAATCACTGGACGAATTTCGTAACCGCCGATTGCGACTGAACCGGCTGTCGGTCGGAGCCGATCTGTTAAAAGAACGTGCCGACCTGAATTTCCTGACATTTGACGAGATGATGCAGGCAGACTTTGTCCTTTGTATCCGCGGCCTGTTGCATCATCCGCAGGCGCTGACCCGCTGGTTTCCGCGTACGCTGGTGTATGCAGAGCGCTACGAGGGCACCGGGTTTGATCTGTTTATTTCGGCCCAGTCAAAACGCGAGTTTCCCGGCATCCAGACCTTGTTACAGGTGAAAGACAAAGACGACCTGATCCGGCGGTTCGGCCAGGTGTCACAACAATGCGCGCTGCCGCAGTGGAAATTCGGTGGCGTGCCAATACCGTTTGCCAGTTTTATGGGTCTGGAGGCGCTGGCGACGCGTTGATCTGCATCCGCTTGGCACACCGCGTTCCAGGATTTATTCTGTGCCGATGGGCACTGAAAAAGACGATGATGAGCGCAGCCGCCTGACGCCGCTGCAGTATGCCGTTACCCGGGAGGCGGCGACCGAGCCGGCCTTCAGTGGCGATCACGTGTACAACAAGGATGACGGCACCTATCGCTGCGTCTGTTGCGACAGCGTGTTGTTCAACTCTGCCACAAAATATGACTCGGGTAGCGGTTGGCCCAGTTTCACCGCTCCCGAGGGGAATCAGGCTGTCAGCACTCGGCTCGACACCAGCCACGGCATGCGCCGGCTGGAGGTCAGTTGCGCCAACTGTTCTGCACACCTGGGCCACGTTTTCGATGACGGGCCGGGAGAGGACGGCAAGCGGTTCTGCATCAACTCTGCCGCACTGAACTTCGATCCCGATACCGGAGAACAGTCTTGAACCGCTTTGCAGTGACACTGCTGGGCGCGCTGCTGGCCGCGCCCGCGCCCGCCCGTACGCTGATTCATGCCGGCACGCTGCTGCATCCGGAGGGCCGGTCACAGCAGCAGGTGACTGTGGTAGTCGCCGGGCAGCGCATTGCTGCAGTCGAGCCGGGGTTTGTGCCGGCACGGGACGGCGATGTATTAATCGATCTGAGCAATCTGACCGTTATGCCCGGCCTGATGGATATGCACGTGCACCTCAGCTCGGTGTACAGCCGTAATTCTTACCTTGAGAAATTCCAGCTCGATGCTGCTGATCTGGCGTTACGCGCCGCGGCAGCGGCCGGCAAGACGCTACGCGCTGGCTTCACTACCGTGCGTGATCTTGGTGACAGCTTCAACGTTACCGTAGCGTTGCGTGACGCTATCGGGAAGGGCTATGTCGACGGCCCGCGCATTTATACCGCAGCCAAGTCACTCGGGACCACCGGCGGCCATGCCGACCCGACCAACGGCTGGCGTATGGATTTGCGTGGCGACCCCGGACCGAAGCAGGGAGTGGTAAACGGTGTCGACGATGTGCGCAAGGCGGTGCGGCAGCGTTACAAGGACGGTGCCGACCTGATCAAGATCACCGCAACAGGTGGCGTGCTGAGCGTAGCCAAGAGTGGACAGAACCCGCAGTTCACCACGGCTGAGATCGAAGCCGTGGTGGCAACCGCAGCTGATTACGGCTTCCACGTTGCCGCGCATGCACATGGAGCCGAAGGGATGAAGCGCGCGATCCGTGCAGGTGTCCGCTCTATTGAGCACGGCACCTATATGGATGCCGAAGTGATACGCCTGATGAAACGCAATGGCACTTTCTATGTGCCTACCATTGCGGCCGGGAAATGGGTTGGCGAAAAGGCGAAACTCGACGGCTTCTTTCCGGAGCTCGTCCGCCCAAAGGCGGCCGCTATCGGTCCACAAATTCAGGATACCTTCAGCGCGGCTTTCGAAGCCGGCGTCAAGATCGCATTCGGCACTGACAGCGGCGTCTCGGCGCACGGCGACAATGCGCTGGAGTTCGGTTATATGGTGGCCGGCGGCATGAGCCCGGCAGAGGCTGTTCGCTCGGCGACGCTGACGGCAGCACAGCTGTTGGACGTCGACGACGAACTCGGCAGCGTCGAAGCCGGCAAGCTCGCTGACCTTATTGCTGTAGTCGGAGATCCTCTGGCGGACGTCAGCGTGTTGCGTGACGTACGCTTCGTGATGAAGGACGGCAAAGTCTACGTGAATCGCTGAGTTGAGCTGGACGCGCCTGACAGTCTCATTTATTGGCGGCACAGTAGTTGTGCTGGCGCTGTTGCTGGTCGGGCTGAAGTTTTTCTATCGCGGGAATGCGGTGGCAGCACCTGCGATCGATGCCTTCGAAGTGGAGTTGCTCACTCCGGAAGAGGCCGCCCGACTGCTCGGTATCGAGCATCGTCGCAGGCTGCCACAGCCACCGGCCGCAGCCCCGTTGCCTGAGCGGGCAGAGCCGCCGCCGGAGCGCTAACCCGACTGGCGTTCTGCCAGGGTGCGCGCCTGCTGAATCCACTGGTCACGCACGATGCGCCCCGGAAAGCTTTTCAGGTGGCGTGCGACCCACAGGATGTCCTTGTCCGAAAAGCCGGCAATTTGCCGAAAGTGGAAAACGCCGATCTTGTTCAGCTGCATCTCCAGTTTCGGGCCGATGCCGTAGATCGCCTGCAGGTTGTCTTTCTGCCCCTGCGGGGCTGTCAGGGTCCAGTCGGGCTCATAAGTCTCGGGTTGTGGCCGGCCGGCGTCGCTGATCGGCAGGTCCTGCTGGCGCTGTTTTTCAGGCGTGACCGGAGTGACGGTAGCTGCCGGGTCCGCAGGACGAGTGGCTGTGGGGGCTGCTTTGTCACCGGATCCGGCCGCTGTTGTGGCTGCCGGCTGGTCTGCAGGACGGGCCTGGTATGCGCGCGCAGTCTTGTCGCCAGACCTGTCTGCAGCGGCAACAGCGCCGGCTTCTGCCTCACGCAGTGCCTGGCCGCGCAGCCCGCGCATTTCCTTTTGCAGTGATGCAATGGTGTTAATAGCGTGCTGGCGTTCCTGCCCCATCCGGCCGATTTCGCTTTCGCGGTCACGCAGTCGCTGGATCAGCATTTCTTTTTCGTTGGCCAGGCGATCGAGCTGGGCCTGCAGCTGCTTTGCTGTTGCCTTCTGCTCGGCAAGATGGCCCTGCAGGCGGGTATTCAGTTGCGCGGTGTGTTCTGTCCGGCTGGACTGAGCGTCAGTCTGGCGCGAAGCTGGCGTCTTTGATTGCTGGCGCAATTCCCTGATTGCGGCATCGCGCTGCTGCACCTGCTGCCTCAGTGTGGCAATTTCGTTTCGGGCGGCGGCTTCGTTGCCACTGTCGGCTGTGGCTACCGCCAGAGGTTGCGCCTGTTGCAGCTGCGCCAGCCTTGCGCGCCAGCGCGCTTCTACGGTTTCGGTTTGTGCCGAGGTTCCCAACCCGCGCAGCAGCCAGCCGACACTGGCGCCGACAACGAATGTGAACAGCAGGCAGAGTATTATTTGTCCGATCAGGTACAGCATCTAGTTGCTCTCGAAGACGAATTCAATTCGCCTGTTGATGGCCCGGTCTGCAGCGGTCTCGTTCGCCACCAGCGGTCGTTCCTCACCATAACCCCGCGCTGACAGCCTGCCCAGGCTGATCCCGCGCGTCACCAGGTGCTCCATTACTGCCTCGGCGCGACGCTGGCTCAGCGCGAGGTTGTTTTCTTCCAGCCCCTGGTCGTCGGTATGTCCTTCGATGACGACACGGGCGCCGGAGCAGCGCTTCAGCACGGCCGCGAGCTCGTCCAGCAATTGCCGGCTCGCCCCGGTGAGCGTTGCAGATGCGGTATCAAACAGTATTTTCCGCGCGCCAAGAGCCGCGCTGAAGGCTGTCTGGCAACCGCCCGCCGAAAGCGTTCGCGGTGCGGTCAGTTCATCGGGTGTGGCGGTCGTGCGATTGAGATTGACGCGCCGAGCCAGTTCGGGAGATGTACGCAGCACTGATTCGAGTTCCTTACGTGGCCCCGTTTGCACGGTCCCGGAGTAGCCGTCCGGCAATTCGTTGGCAACCAGTTCGCGCACTATCTGGTCGCCTTCGCGCGTTGCTGTTATTCCGGTCACGTGTAACGCCTGTTCGACAAGATTGATTTCGCCGAACACGAGTTCGTCGGCGATCTCCAGCGCCACGGCGGCAGCCTGCAGCCAGCCGTCCGGTGCGTTGGCCGCTTCAGTAAGTTGTGCTTCAACGGCAGCGATACCAAACCGGGCCTGTGCCAACTCAACCAGCTCGCTGTGCTGGCGCACACCCGGTACCGCGCCGTCGAGCACCAGTCGCTGGTCGACAACCGTCATGCGGGTACGGAAAGTTTCACCGGGCGGCGGCGGGCGGGACCGGGTTGGCACCGACGCGGTCGTTGCGGCTTGTGACGAACCTTCCGTGACAAAAGCCTCGACGGTGTCGAGCGAACTGCTGACCTTTCTTGCGCCCCACACTGCAGCAACCTGCTGCGCCGCCGCGCGAGCCTGTTCGTCCGGAGCGACCCCGGCAAGCAATATGTCACGGCCATCCACCTCCACTTTGGCCCAGCCCATCCGCTGGTCACGCAGCTCGGCTTCGGCACGCATCGCAAGGTCTGCCTCGATGGCAGGCACATTGTGACGAATGCACAAGCCACCAAATACGACTACCGCCAGGGTGCCGGCGCCAATAATCGTTAGTCGAGAGAGAGCGTCTGTAGTCACTCGGGGGCCGGCTGCTGCGGAGGATTCGCCATTCTAACGGCGGCCCGGCCTCGCGCAAACCGCCCGCAATGTTGTTGCTGCGGCACGCTTGCTGCTACCGTTAGCGTTCGACACGGGTCGGAGCACGACTTGGAACACCATTTAACCGTAATTATCGTCGCCATTGTGGCCCTGGGCGTTGGCGCCCAGTGGATTGCCTGGCGCACCCATCTGCCTGCAATCATCCTGCTGGCTGTCGCCGGGCTGCTGGCTGGTCCGGTTTTCGGCGTAATCGATCCATCAGCAGAGTTCGGCTCAAAACTTCCCTCAGTTATCAGCCTGTGTGTCGCCATTATCCTGTTCGAGGGCGGACTCAACCTGCAGCTGCACGAACTGAAAGTTGCCGCTGCTGGCGTGCGACGACTGGTTTATGCCGGAGCGCCGCTGGCGTGGGGATTTTCTACCGCGGCTGCGCACTATATCGGCGGCATCGGCTGGCCGGTGGCATCGGTGTTTGGCGCCATCATGGTCGTGACCGGGCCGACAGTCATCATGCCGATGCTGCGTCAGGCCAGGCTGAACCGGCGCACCGCCTCATATTTTAAGTGGGAAGGCATCGTCAACGACCCGATTGGCGCGTTGCTGGCGGTGCTCGTGTTCCAGTTCATCTCATTCCAGGATCTGGGTATAGCCGGTGTTGTACAGGGCCTGGGCTGGGCCCTGCTGTCGGGTGGCCTGCTTGGTGGTGTAGGCGGGTGGCTGACCGGTATCGCCTTCAAAAAAGGCATGGTGCCTGAATACCTGAAGTCGCCGGTGATGCTGGGTCTGGTGCTGGTCGTTTATGTGTTGTCGAACCAGCTGCAGAGCGAGGCCGGGCTGCTGGCAGTAACGATTATGGGCATCACGGTCGGCAACATGCGCCTGGCGGGAATCCAGGACATGAAGCGTTTCAAGGAGTACATCACCGTGATGCTGGTTGCGGTGGTTTTTGTGATCCTGACGGCGGACCTCGATCGCGAAGTGCTGGGGCGTATTGACTGGCGTGGTGCTGCGCTGGTTGCCTCGGTGCTGCTGCTGACACGGCCGGCAACAATCATGCTTGCAACGGTGGGCGCGGGAATGGATATGCGCGACCGTCTGCTGCTGTCGTGGATAGCGCCGCGCGGTATCGTGGCCGCGGCAACCGCTGGTGTGATGGGAACCGCGCTGGCCAAGCGTGCCGCGGAGCTTGGCCCCGAAGGCGCTTTGCTCGCTGCCGATGCCCAGTCACTGCTGCCGCTGGTGTTTGCGGTTATCTTTGCCACGGTCTTTTTTCACGGCATCAGCATCCGCTGGCTGGCACGGCGGCTCGAGCTGGCCACCGGTGACGAGGCCACCATGCTGATTGTCGGCGCCTCGCCGTGGTCTATCGCGCTCGCGACCAAGCTCAACGAGATCGGCGTGCAGGTGCTTGTTGCCGACAGCTCCTGGCACAAGCTGCGCAATGCCCGCCTTGCCGGCATACCGGTTTTCTACGGCGAGATTCTCTCTGACTTCGCCGAAGAGTCGGTGGAAATCAGTCACGTCGGAACCGTTCTGGCAGCAACCAGCAACGATGCCTACAACGCGCTGGTTTGCACTGCGCTGTCGCACGAAGTCGGGCGCAGTAAGGTGTTCCAGCTGCCGATGGGCGCCGGTGACGAGGAAGATCCACGTGGCGTATCGCGGCCGCTACGGGGCCAGCCGGCGTTCGATCAAAACGCAGTATTCGAGCGGCTTTGGCGGCTGCAGGTGCGTGGCTGGAAGTTCTACCGCACCCGTATCACCGAAAACTACAAGTACAGTGATTTTCTGCGCGATTTTCCTGCCGAAGGCATCCAGATCATGTTGTTACGCGCCGACGGCGGTTATCGTCTGATGTCGACAACCGACACCCGTGAGCCCGCAGTCGGCGAGACGATTCTGTACTTTGCACCCGAACGCCAGGTGGCACGCGAGCGCCCTGACACTGACAGCGACGGCGTAACACCGGCACCGGTTCTGGCATGAGCCGGCCACAGGCCGAGCGACTGCAGCTGGCGGGCCCGGCCGGCGAACTGGAGACGATGGTGGAATCGCCACCCGGGCCGGCGGGCGTTGCAGTTATCTGCCATCCGCATCCGTTGTACCACGGCACCATGACAAACAAGGTGGTGCACACTCTTGCGCGCGCTTTCAACGATCTCAACTACGCGGCAGTACGGTTTAATTTTCGCGGCGTCGGCAACAGTGGCGGCGAATATGCCGATGCAATTGGCGAGACCGACGATGTGCTCGCGGTGGCAGACTGGGCACGTCAGCGCTGGGCTGACCTGCCGCTGTGGCTGGCCGGATTTTCGTTTGGCTCTTACGTTTCGCTGCACGCTGCCGCGCGGGTGCAGCCACACGGGCTGGTTTCGGTAGCCGTTCCGGTGCAGCGTTTTGATGTCGGCGCACTGCGGCAGCCACAGTGTCCGTGGATCGTGATACAGGGCGATCATGACGAGCTGGTCGAGGCAGACGAGGTTGTCACCTGGATCGACAGTCTCGAACCCGGACCGGAACTGGTGGTCCTGGAGGGCGTCGACCATTTTTTTCATGGCCGTCTGCGTGAGTTGCGCCAGGTGGTGACGAGCCTTGTGCAGCCGCACCTGGCAACGTGATGTTGTCATGCTGAAAAAACTGCGGGAGTTACTGGGCGGCGTCGCTGCGGAGGCTGCTGACGATGCAGACGGCGATGGCCTGCTGCGGGTAGCCACTGCAGCCCTGCTGGTGGAAATGGCGCGCGCCGATTTTTCCGAGGACGGCATCGAGCACGAGGAAATAGTTCGTGCGCTGCAGCAGCATTTCGCGCTGGACCTCGCTGCAGCACAGCAGCTACTGCGCGGTGCTGGTGACAGCGCTGACAAGGCGGTTTCCCTGCATCAGTTCACACGCCTGTTACACGAGCAGCTCGAGCCGCCAGAGAAACAGAAAATTGTCGAAATGCTATGGCGGGTGGCGCTGGCAGACGCAGTGCTCGACAAGCACGAAGATCATTTAGTGCGAAAAATCGCAGACCTGCTTTACGTTTCCCATGCCGACCTGGTACGGCTGAAGCATCGCGTACTCGGCGAACTCGACGCAGGTAAGGCATAAAAAAACCGGCGCCACTGGCGCCGGTTTTTTCCTGTCCTGCGGCTGCAGGTTAAACCATATCTTTGAGACCCTTCAGCGGGGAAACCTTGACCACTTTGCGTGCCGGCTTCGCCTTGAAAATAGTCGGCTCGCCAGTGAACGGGTTGATGCCTTCGCGTTCTTTTGTTGGCGGTTTTTTCACGACCTTGATTTTCATCAGGCCGGGAACCGAGAAAACGCCCGGGCCGCGACGGCCGAGGTTTTTCTTGATCAGAGTTTGCAGGCTGTCGAATACTGCACCGACTTCTTTCCTAGTCAGACCAGTATCGTCAGAAATAAAGCGCATTATTTCGCCCTTTGTCGGCGGCTTCGCCGCAGTGCTTTTGGTAGCCATTTACGTCTCCTCAAAGAAGTGTTTTAACCTGAAAATAAAGCAGTATCGTGCCACGTCTCCGGCGAGAAAAATAGCACAAGATACCGGGGAAGGTAAGCTGTTTCGCGTAACAGTCTGCGGCCGGAATCGGCGCCTAGCGCGTGAAGAACTGTTGCTGGAAACGCACGGTCATCGGGCTGGTCGTTGCGTCGGGCGTGGCCTCGATATCAAAAACCAGTACTTCGCCATCGGCCACATTGATGGTACCGATGTAGTAAGTCGCATCACCCTCTGTGAGAGGACGTAGCTCTAAGTTCTTGAGTTGCCCCGTTAGATTCGTTGTCTTTGCGGTGACATTTCCTTTCACCGAGCGTCCCAGGGTGCCCACTTCCTTTCGGATCATGACGATGTTCAGCATCGCCCGTGACTTGCTGCGCGTGATGCCGAAATTGCGCGCCACGTCGGCCGGCAGCTGATCGGTGGTCAGCGCATTATAGTGCAGCACGTAGTCGCCGAAGTCCTTCGAGCGCTCCGTTGCCTGGGGTGCCGCGGGCCTTGACGCGCTCGAATCGGGGTTCCCGCCGCCACAGGCGGCAAGCAGGCTGGATCCCAGCAGCAGGCTGGCGGCCCACACGAGTCTGGTTTTCATGCGCGATATCTCCCTGGGCGATGCGGCGATCCGGCGTACTATAGCGTATTTGAACGCCGTTCCGAACCCGTCGCGCTAGCCGGGTGCGCGTGGTTCGACGCCGTCAGGCAAGGCAGCGGGTGTCCTGATACGCACGCGCTTGCGCCGGCCGGCGGTACCATTTTCTATGGTCACTGCCGCACGGGTGACCGCACACATGGCCGCAAGCAGGCTCACGACGTCTTCATTGGCGCGGCCGGCTTCCGCCGGGGCAGTTACCTTGAGTTTCAGCGCGTCACCGTGCAGCCCGACAATGCCGGCCACCCTCGCGCGTGGCTGCACATGTAATGTCAGTATCAGGTCCGCACCATCCCAGCGGTACCAGCTCACATCCATTCGCTGAGCAGGATGATGAAAGCCTGGATGGCGAGCAGGGCAAACAACGGCGACAGGTCTATGCCAGCGATCGGCGGGACAATTTTCTGGATCGGGCGCAGTACCGGTGCGGTCAGCGTACGGAGTACCTCGGAGACCGGATGATACGGAGCGAACCACGACAGCAGCACCTGACCGATGATGAGAAACATCATGATCTGCAGAAACATGAAGCCCAGCGCTATCAGGCTGCCAAGCAGCAGGCCGGGAACGTTGACGATCGGTTGTCCCAGTACCAGGTTGCTGACGACGCTGGCGAGTACCGTGAGCAGGTAGGCGATCAACAGCGTGGAAAAGTCGATGCCGCGAAAGCCTGGCACGAAGCGTCGCACCGGCCGTACCAGCGGATTAGTCAGCTGGAAGATAAATTGCGACAGCGGATTGCTGAAATCGGCCCGGGTCCACTGCAGCATGAAGCGCAGCACAAAAGTGATGATGTACAGGTCAAATAGTGTGCTGAGGATAAATTCCAGTGCGCGCATCGGCGTTACTCCTGGCCAAATTCGTCGGCGAGTTCGATGCCCCGGTCGCGCGCTGCGCGGATCGCGGTGCTGATCAGGTTGCGCAGTTCTGCGCTGTCGAGAGTTGCGAGCGCGGCGGCGGTAGTGCCGCCCGGCGAGGTAACCCGGTGTCGCAGCACCTCGATATCCTCGCCGGTTTCCAGCGCCATGCGTGCCGCTCCCAGCGCGGTCTCGACCGTAAGCAGTCGTGCAATGTCGGCCGGCAAGCCGAGTTCTGTGGCAGACCGGGCAATCACTTCCATGAACAGGAAGAAATAGGCCGGCCCGCTGCCGGAGACTGCCGTAACTGCATCCATCAGCGTTTCATCATCAAGCCAGACGACGGCACCGACTGCACGCAATAAAGATTCGGCAATTTCACGCTGCTGTTCGCTGGTGTGAGCATTGGCATAAAGCGCCGTCGCGCCGCTGCGTAACAGGGCAGGCGTATTGGGCATGGCGCGCACGATTGCCGGCTTACCACCAAGCCACCGGCGTATATCAGGCTCGCGTATTCCGGCGGCGATAGAAACGATCAGCTTGTCGTTGCAGTCAGCTGCCGCTAGCTCGCTGGCGACTGCGGCAAGCACCTGCGGTTTCACCGCAAGGACGATGACATCAGCCATAGCTGCGGCAGCGGCATTGGTGGCCGCAGTGCGTACGCCGAATGTTTGTTGCAGGACATCACGCTGATCGGGATCGGGGTCGGCAGCGCACAACGAGGCGGGGTCCGAACCGTCGGCGATGAGGCCGCCAATAAGGCTGCGCGCCATATTACCGGCGCCGATGAAACAGATGTTGGTTGCAGACATTAACTTAGGATAACCAGCAGCAGAGTTACAGGGCAATCAGGCGCGTGCGCCAAACACCGCTGTTCCGATGCGGACCATGGTCGAACCGGCGGCTATGGCAGCCTCCAGGTCGCCGGATGTTCCCATCGATAGCGTGTCCAGACCGTGGCCTGCGGCGCGCAATGTCTCGTACAGGTCCCGCGTACGCTCGAAATGAACGGCGGCAAGCCGCGCTTCGGTCTCCAGCGGTGGCATGCACATGAGTCCACGCAGGCGCAGGCGCGGCATCGCAGCGATTGTGGCTGCCAGCTGGTCAATCCCGGTGATGGCCGCGCCCGGCCGCGCCGGGTCGTCGCTCAGCCGCACCTGGATACAGACATTCAGGGGCGGTTGATGTTGTCCGCGCTGGTCGTTCAGTCGTTGCGCAATACGCTGACGATCAACCGTCTGCACCCAGTCAAATTCGGTCGCAATATCGCGGGTCTTGTTGCTCTGAACCCTGCCGATAAAGTGCCAGACGGCGCCGGAATCGCGCAGCTTCTGGATTTTGACGGTTGCTTCCTGTAGATAGTTTTCACCGAAGTCACGCTGACCTGCATCGAGGGCCGCTGATATCAGTTCCGGCGGTTTGGTCTTCGATACAGCAATTAGGCGGATTTCAGCGGGATCCCGGCCAGCCTGCCCGGCGGCAGCGGCAATCCGATCATGGATTTTGCTAAGTGTGACTGTGACTTGCGTCATACTGGCGTATGGGGTGCTCGGCTATACTACGTCGCGCGCAGTAGTCAGGCGCTCTGGGCGATGTTGTAACTCGTTGTTTTGCCTGATGTAACTCACGCAGGAAAATCCTATGGCTGTTGACATTTCGCAACTTCTTGCCTTTGGCGTCAAGAACAACGCCTCAGATCTGCATTTATCGGCCGGAATGCCGCCGATGATCCGGGTCGACGGTGATATGAAGCGCATCAATATGCCGTCGCTGGAGCACAAAGAAGTGCACAGCATGGTGTACGACATCATGAATGACAAGCAGCGCAAGGACTTTGAAGAGTTCCTCGAGACTGACTTTTCATTCGAAATTCCGGGCCTGGCCCGGTTTCGCGTTAATGCCTATAACCACAACCGGGGCGCCGGCGCGGTGTTTCGTACCATTCCTTCAAAGATTCTCAGCCTGGAGGATCTCAACGCACCCAAGATCTTCAAGGAAATTGCGCTTACCGCGCGCGGCATTGTGCTGGTTACCGGGCCGACCGGTTCGGGTAAATCCACCACGCTGGCCGCCATGATCGACTACATCAACGACACGCGGCCGGATCACGTGCTCACCGTCGAAGACCCGATTGAATTTGTCCACGAAAGCAAGAAGTGCCTGATCAACCAGCGTGAGGTGCACCGTGACACGCTCGGCTTCAACGAAGCACTGCGTTCGGCGCTGCGTGAAGATCCGGACGTCATCCTTGTTGGTGAGATGCGCGACCTCGAAACCATTCGCCTGGCACTGACCGCCGCGGAAACCGGGCACCTTGTATTCGGCACCCTGCACACCAGTTCCGCTGCCAAGACCATTGACCGTATCGTCGACGTGTTTCCGGCCGGCGAGAAAGAAATGGTGCGCTCGATGCTGTCCGAGTCGCTGCGCTCGGTAATTTCGCAGACTTTGCTGAAAAAGAACGGTGGCGGCCGGGTTGCCGCGCACGAGATCATGATTGGTACGCCTGCCATCAGGAACCTGATTCGCGAAGGCAAGATTGCACAGATGTATTCGGCCATACAGACGGGGCAGCAGTCAGGCATGCAAACGCTTGATCAGTGCCTGCAGGACGTGGTCAAGGCCGGCCTGGTTTCCCGCGAGGAAGCCCGCTACAGAGCCGTGATTAAAGAGAACTTTTAATGGGGCATCAGGAGATCTGAATGGAGCGGGACCAGGCAATAAAGCTCATGCGTGAGCTGCTGCAAAAGATGGTCGACAGCGAGGCCTCAGACTTGTTCATTACGGCGGGTTTTCCGCCGGCACTGAAAGTCGACGGCCTTGTAAAGCCTGTCGCCAATACGCAGCTTACTGCTGCCCAGAGCGCGTCACTGGTACGTTCGATCATGAACGACAAGCAGAGTAAGGAATTCGATGCCACCAAGGAATGCAATTTCGCCATCAGCCCAAAGCCAATAGGTCGTTTTCGCGTTAACGCCTTCGTACAGCAGGGCATGATGGGCGCGGTACTGCGCCGGATAACCACTGACATCCCCGAGTTTGATCAGCTGTGCCTGCCGCCGATACTCAAGGATGTGGTGATGGGCAAGCGCGGCCTGGTCATTATTGTCGGCGGCACCGGTTCGGGTAAGTCGACCACACTTGCTGCCATGATCGGTCATCGCAATGCCAATTCCCGCGGCCATATCGTCACAATCGAGGACCCGGTGGAATACGTGCATCCGCACCGTGGCTGCGTGATTACGCAGCGCGAAGTGGGCGTCGACACCGAGTCATGGCACATGGCATTGAAAAACACCTTGCGCCAGGCACCCGATGTCATTCTTATCGGCGAAATTCGCGACCGCGACACCATGGAATACGGCGTGCAGTTTGCCGAGACCGGCCACCTCTGTCTCGCTACCCTGCATGCCAACAGCGCGAACCAGGCGCTCGATCGCATCATCAACTTTTTTCCCGAGGAGCGCCGAGACCAGCTGCTGATGGACTTGTCGCTGAACATCAAGGGTTTGATATCGCAGCGACTGATTCCAACGGAAAACGGCCAGGGCCGTATTGCAGCGATGGAAATCATGCTCAACTCGCCACTTATCGCCGACCTGATATTCAAGGGCGACGTCGCGCAAATCAAGGAGGTGATGGCGAAATCAAACCGGCTCGGCATGAAGACCTTTGACCAGGCGCTGTTCGATCTGTACGAGGAAGGCCTCATCGGATACGAAGATGCGCTGCGTAACGCAGACTCGAAGAACGAGCTGCGCTTGCGTATCAAGCTCGAGAGCAAGCGCGAGTTCCAGGCTACGGAAGAAGGTGGCCAGTCGCTGCGTATCATGGACGGCGAGCAGGGCGGTTCGAGCTTCTGATAGCTCGGTAATTACCAGATGAATACAAAACCGCTGTTCAAGCTGATGGTTGAGAAGCAGGCGTCCGACCTATTCTTCACCCCCTATGCGCCGGTGATGGTGAAGATCGAGGGCAAGATCATGCCGGTCAACCAGACCGAATTGAGCCCGAAGATGATCAAGCAGGCCGCGCTGACATTAATGACCGACGACCAGGCCGATGCTTTTGCCCGCGAACTCGAAATCGATTTCGCAATTTCAGAGCCAGGCCTCGGACGTTTTCGCGTCAACGTATTTCACCAGCGCGGTAATCCGGCGATGGTGATGCGTTACATTACCGGTGATTTGCCGCGTCTGGATGAGCTTGGCGTGCCAAAAGTGCTGAAGGACTTATCCCTGCGCAAGCGCGGGCTGATCCTGATGGTAGGCGCAACTGGCTCGGGTAAGTCGACCACGCTCGCGGGCATGATCAACCATCGCAACGAACACACCGCTAATCACATTCTGACGATCGAGGATCCGATCGAGTTTTTGCATCCCAACAAGCAGTCGATCATCAATCAGCGCGAAGTTGGTGTGGACACGATGTCTTACGAACGCGCGCTGAAAAGCGCCATGCGCGAGGCACCCGATGTCATCCTCGTTGGCGAGATTCGCGATCGTGAGACCATGGAGGCATCGCTGGCACTGGCCGGAACCGGCCATCTCGCAATCTCCACGCTGCATGCCAACAACACCGCAGAAACCCTGGACCGTATCATCAATATGTTTCCGCACGCGCAGCACGCGCAGATTCTGATGGATCTGTCGCAGTACCTGCGGGCGATAATTTCGCAGCGGCTGATCTCCTCAAAAGACGGCAAGCGTGTCGCCGCAGTGGAGGTGATGATCAACACGCCGCATATTGCAGATTTGGTGAAGGTTGGCGACATAGCCGGTGTAAAAGAGGCGCACCAGGAAAGCAACGAGCCTGGCATGCAGACATTCGATGACTCTCTGTACGACCTTTATCGCCGCGGCGCGATCGAGCTCGACGCGGCCCTGATAAACGCCGACTCGCGTGCCAATCTCGAGGCGAAGATCAACTTCGCGTGATAAGCGCTCTCGCACGCCTGTGACCTTCCGCGCGAGCGACTTCAGTTTCCATCGTGGGGTTGTGGCACGAATGCAGATGGAGCTGACACTGCCCGCCGGCCCTGTTGTCAAACTGCAGCCCGATTCCCGGGACAGCGCAGCTCATCTGCTACTGGTCGGGTAACGTACCACCAGCACCATCCCGCGTGTTCAACCTGAAGGGGCGGCTTCCGGCCGCGGCTGCTTGCAGCGAGCCTTGTTGGCTGCGGCAACTGGCAGGGTAAAACGTGGGAGCGGTGACCAGCCGTAAATGCAGGGCTGCGCGACGTGGCAGATCTGTTCGATCGTGCCGGCTTGGGGTAGTCTCGGTGCTCCGTTTCTCAGGAGCTGCGGCGTGAACAAAACCCTCGTAATTCTTGGTTTGTGGCTGGCTGTACCGGCTGCTGTCGCAGAGGTATTCCTGACGGAGGCCAACAACGGAAACCTCGTGATGGAAGATGTGCCGCCCATCCCGCAGTCGATCGTCGATGGTCTCAATCGCTACCAGAATGTTCGGGCCGCCAGTTTCCAGGACTGGTCGCACGATAAGGGTGGCATTTACATTACGACGCGCTTTGGCGACGTGAGCCAGATTCACCACGTCGCGGAGCCCGGCGGCGCACGGCGCCAGATCACGTTTTTCGATGAGCCGGCGGGCGGGGTGGCGCTTCAGCCCGGTGGCCGGAAAATCACATTCTCCATGGACGCTGGTGGCAGCGAGTTTAACCAGGTTTTCCTGCTCGACCCGGTCGGCACGAGTGAAGCGGTGATGCTGACTGATGGAGAGTCCCGCAACGGCGTTGTAGTGTGGAATGAAGAAGGCACGGCCATTGCCTACCAGAGTACGCGACGCAACGGAGCGTCGAATGATATCTGGTCAATGCCGGTCGATGACCCGGACGCGGCGCGCATGATTCTGGAATCTCCGGACGGCACCTGGTGGGGGCCGGCGGATTTTTCTCCGGACAATAACCGGCTGCTTGTTACCAACTACGTCGGCAATGCGGATTCACGCATTCACCTGCTCGACCTTGAAACAGGTAATCATCGGATGGTCGCCGGTGATCCGGATGAGCCTAGTTCAAATTTCCCGGTCGGATTCGATCGTGATGGCACGGGTTTTTTCTATCTTACTGATGACAGCGGTGAATTCCGGCAGCTTGCGTGGCGTTCGCTGCAGCAAGGGGCGACACCGGAATACATCACCGCCGGTATCCCGTGGCACGTGGAAGGCAGCGAACTCAGCGCCGACCGCAGCCGAGGCGCATTTACCGTTAACGAAAACGGCTTTTCACGCCTGTACCTGCTCGACGCCAGGACGCGCAGGATTCGCGAAGTTAATGATGTGCCGGTCGGCCTGGTGTTCGGCCTCGAATTCAGGCCTGACGGCCGCCAGCTTGGTATGACGCTCAACACCGCGCAGACACCCAGTGATTCTTTCGTGCTCGATCTCGGCCGCAGGCCACTGCAGTATGGCGCGCTGACCCGCTGGACGTTCAGCGAGGTTGGCGGGCTGGATACCGACACGTTTATCCAGCCGGAACTCATTAGCTACAGCACCTTTGACAGTGATCGCGGCGGTCCGGAATCCATTCCTGCCTGGCTGTACCGGCCGGCCGGTGCCGGGCCACACCCTGTGATTATCGCGATACACGGCGGACCCGAGGCGCAGTCGCGCCCCTCATTCAGCAGCACGTACCAGATGTGGCTGCAGCAACTCGGCGCCGCCGTCATTCGACCGAACGTGCGCGGATCGGACGGTTATGGCAAGGCCTACATGGGGCTGGACAACGGATTCAGGCGTGAGGACTCAGTGCGCGATATCGGTGCCTTGCTCGACTGGATTAAAACCCGGCCGGATCTGGATCAGGACAGGGTGGCTGTATTCGGCGGCAGCTACGGCGGCTACATGGTGCTTGCCAGCGCGGTCCACTACAGCGACCGGCTGCGTGCCGCCGTCGACATCGTCGGCATCAGCAATTTTGTTACGTTCCTCGAAAACACGCAGGATTATCGCCGCGACCTGCGCCGGGCGGAATACGGTGACGAGCGCGACCCGGAAATGCGCGCGCACCTCGAGGCAATCAGCCCGCTCAACCACGTCGACAAAATTACCGTGCCGATGTTTGTCGTGCAGGGGCAAAACGATCCTCGTGTCCCGGTGACAGAGGCGGAGCAGATTGTGGCCGCACTACGCAACAACGGTCACGAGGTCTGGTACATGAATGCGCTGAATGAGGGGCACGGTTACCGCAAGAAAGAAAACCGTGATGTTTACCAGCAGGCTACGATGCTGTTCCTGCAGCGATACCTGATCGCCACTGGCGCAGACTAAAAGACGGTGGCCGCGTCGAAGACCGGGCCGTCAACGCAAACACGCTTCATCGCCGGGCCGTCCGGAGTGCGCACTTCGACTACGCAACCGGCGCAGCCGCCGACGGCGCAGGCCATGTATTCCTCGAGTGAAACCTGGCAGGGCAGCTGCAATTCAGCGGCAACCTTCGCCGTTGCGCGCAGCATCGGGGTCGGGCCACAGGCGAATATTTCTACATCTGCCCTGGTTTTTGCATCCAGCGACTGCAGCCAGCTGCGCGCCAGGTCGGTGACAAATCCTTCGTAGCAACCGGCGTAGCCGCTACCGCTGGCCAGCCGGCTCGGCACGCCCCAGTCATCCAGCAGCGGCATGCATCCGATGGCGCCGTCAGGAATGCCCGGCACCAGTATTTTTGACGGTCGCGACCTGAACGGGAACGGAATTTCCGAGCCTATGAATACCATGGGCTGCCAGTGGCGCTTGTCGTCCTTGAGCCATTCGGCAAGGAACACCATGGGCGGTATGCCGACGCCGCCGCCAATGAGCACCGGACGTGGCCGCGCCGGATCCGGCCGAAAGGGCTGGCCGATCGGGCCCATGATATTGAGAGTGTCGCCGGGGCGGCGCGACGCCAGGTGACGCAATCCTTCGCCGACGATCTTGTAAAGAAATTCCACCCAGCCTTCGTCGGCATTGGCCCGCATGATGGACAACGGCCGCCGCATCGGCACTGCCGGGTCACAGGTAATGTGGGCAAAGCTGCCGGGTTGTGCCGCCGCCGCGCACTTTGCGGCCTGCAGTCGCAAGACATACTGGCTGCCGGGATATTCCTGCTGTGACACAACGGCGGCGTCTTCGACGAATATCGTGCCGCGGTGAGCGGGCGAATGCATTTCAGCTTTGCTCCGTGTTGCGGGCCAGCCAGGATTCAAGTATCAGCCGGGCAGCGATACGGTCGCTGTCGTCGCGCCTGACCCGGCGCCGCAGCATCCCGCGTTTGCGTTTCTCGCGCAACTCGGCATCAGCCTGACGCGAAGTAAGGCTTTCGTCGACAAAGTGAATTGGCAGGCTGTAGTGCTGTTCCAGAGCAGCGCCAAACTCGCGCGCGGCGGCGCCGACGGGGCTTTCGCTGCCGTCAGCGTGATGGGGAATGCCTACGATCAATGCCACCGGGCGCCACTCTTCAATCAGCTGGTCCAGTTGCTCCCATTGCGGCTGGCCGTTGCGGGCCCCGATAGTTGCAAACGCAGACGCGGTTGGCGGACTCAACTCACCGACGGCGACACCGATACGCCGGCTGCCATAGTCGAATGCAAGCAGTGTGCCGCGCGGCGCGCCGCCCGCCGGCTGCTTCACGCGTGTCCGGCCTCGGGACTGATGCGGTCTATGTCGACGCCGACCAGCCGGGCTGCCGCATGCCAGCGGTTCTTGAAAGGTGTAGTGAAAACTATCTCGCCACTGGCGGGGGCGCTGAGCCAGGCATTGGCCTGCATCTCTGCCTCGAGCTGACCGGCAGTCCAGCCGGCGTACCCCAGCGCGACGATTGATTCCTGCGGTCCGTCGCCGCTGGCGATGGCGGAAAGAATGTCGCGCGAGGTGGTGACGCCGATTTCGTCCGAGACCTGAAGCGTCGATTCCCATTTTTGCGTTGGGTGATGGAGCACAAAACCGCGCTCCTGCTGAACCGGGCCGCCGGACAACACGGCGCGCTGTGACACTTTGCCTGCCGGCTCTGCCAGATCGAGTTGCTCGAATATCTCACCCATTTTTACCGTCAACGGGCGGTTAATTACGATACCGAGCGCGCCATCGGCATTGTGCTCAACCACCAGCGTCACGGTGTGATGAAAGTTGGGGTCACCCAGCGCCGGCATGGCAATGAGCAGCTGGTTTGTCAGGCCCTGAAAGTCAGTCATATGCCGATTATCCTCGTCTCGTTCGGTCGCAGACAAGTTTTTAGACATCCGATTCGGTCACGGGTTTCGTGCGTCCGCCAGGACCGTCGATAAACTGCCATTCGTACACGAAACGCAGCACATCGTACTGATTTTGCAGGTCGATCGGGAACGGATCGAAAGGTGAGGACAGGCGCAGGATCTGTACTGCAGCTTCGTCCACGGCGCGCACCCGGGATGAGCGGCGCACGATAATGTCGTGCAGATGGCCGTCGGAGCGTACGGCGACCTCAAGCACCGGATTGCGCGCTTTCGCGCTCATCTCGTGCAAAGCGGGAAAATTGAGTGTGCCCACCTGTTCTATCTTGCGTTTCCACGCCGCCAGGTACCCCGCGATGTCAGATTCGCGCGTGCTGACTGAAACGACGCGTTCGCGCGGGTCTTCATCGCGGCTGCGCATTTCATCGTAAATGTCACTGAGTGGCGTGGCAGAGTCCGGCGCCATTTGCATCAGCAATGCTTCTTCCTGCTGTGTTGAGGCTTCGCGCAGTGAAATCAACGAAAATGCCGACAGCGACCTGGTAACGATCAGCTCGAGGGCGGGGTCGGACTCACCGGTGGCCGCTTCGTCGATCGCGCTGCCATCGGGGCGCCCCAACGCATCGGCTGGCGCCGGATCGCTGGCCCGGCTGGCCGGCGTAACCCGCTCACTGGTGTTGCCGGCGCCCAGGCTGTTTTCCAGCGCCAGGTAGCTGGCCTCGTCATCGGGTTGCGCCACCGGCGATACCGTTTGTACCAGCACCACCTCGAGGGTCGGATCGACCTTGCTGTCGGGGAACAGGCCGGAATTGAATGACACGCCAAGTATCAACAGGCCGTGAAACAACGTGACCAGGAACAGGGTTGATACCAGCCTGTCATTGGCAATGTTTTCGGCAGCCGCAAAGCTCATCCGAAAATTATACCAACCTGGCTGTATTAATGATTGTGACGCAGTTCGCTGCAGCGGCCGGCGGGATTATGCCGTTGCTTACCGCGTGAGGCGTTTTTCCAGTGCGGCCATGTAATCACCGGCGATGTCCAGACCGAATTCGGCGTCCAGCTCCCGAATACAGGTCGGACTGGTAATGTTTATCTCGGTCAGACGGTCGCCAATTACATCGATACCGACAAATACCAGGCTACGCTCGACCATCGCCGGGCCAATCGCTTCCGCCAGCCTGATATCGGCTGCACTTAATGGCTGGCCGACGGCGGTGGCGCCTGCCGCAAGATTGCCGCGGTTCTCACCGGCTGCCGGAATACGAGCCAGCGCATAGGGCACCGGCTCGCCATCTACCAGCAGGATTCGTTTGTCGCCGGCGCTGATATCCGGCACGAATGCCTGTGCCATGGCGAAACGTTTGCCGTAGTCGGTGAGAGTTTCGAGAATGACGTTGGTGTTAGGGTCTTTCGCCGACACCACGAAAATAGATTTTCCGCCCATCCCATCAAGCGGCTTGAACACGACTTTGCCGTGGGCATCGGCAAAGCGTCGCATTTGTTTCATCGACCGCGTAATCAGCGTCGCCGGCGCCAGCTCCGGAAACCACGCAATCGCGGCCTTCTCATTGATATCACGCAGCGCCTGTGGCGGGTTGCTTACAACTACGCCGGCGCTTTCGGCAATCTCCAGGATGTAGGTTGCGTAGATGTACTCCATGTCGAATGGCGGGTCCTTGCGCATCAGGACAATATCGAGTTCCGCCAGTGGCGCAGTTCGTTCTTCGCCGATGTCGTACCAGTCGGCGAGATCGTCCTGAACCGTCAGGGCCCGCATTCGTGCGCTGGCCACGCCGTCCTCCAGCCAGATGTCCTCCGGCAACATGTACCAGACTGACCAGCCACGTCGCCGGGCGGCAAGCAGCATGGCGAATGTGGAATCCTTGACCGGCTTGATGCTGCCGATCGGATCCATGACGACACCGAGCTGCACGGTCATCGGGCGGCTCGGCTGGTTGCGCAAACCGGCGTTTGTCCGCTACCGGTGTCGCTGCGGGTTGGCTTTGGTGGCATCTGGCTCATCCTTCGCAAAAGCCTGCGTTACAGGGAATTATCCCTATCACCATCGGGCCGGCGGGCGCAACCGCGACGGCGATCGTCCCATTCCGTAAAATACGGTATTGGAGCGTAGCCCCGTTGGGGCCAATGTGGTAAAAAACCTGTGTTTTCCGGCTAATCTGGTCTGAACGGGGGCGGTGCCCCGGGCGGGCGGCCGAGCCCGACTCACCGGGGTTCGGCAGCACATTTCGTTTTTTTAGGAACGCGGGCGAATCCCGCCGATATCGGAGGTCATGTGGCGGAAGCGCAGCAGCGCGGGCTTAGCGGGCTCAAGGTACTCGTCATCGATGACAGCAAGACCATACGGCGTACTGCCGAGACGCTGCTGTCCAAGGAAGGATGTGAGGTGTTCACAGCCGAGGATGGTTTCGATGCGCTATCGAAGGTTGCCGATCATCACCCCGACATCGTGTTCGTCGACATCATGATGCCGCGGCTGGATGGTTACCAGACCTGCTCGCTGATCAAGCACAACAAGTTATTCAAATCCACACCGGTCATCATGCTGTCGAGCAAGGACGGCCTGTTTGATCGTGCGCGCGGCCGCATCGTCGGGTCCGAGCAGTATCTGACCAAGCCATTCACCAAGGATGAGCTGCTCGGCGCTATTCAGCGTCATGTCAGCCGCTGATCCTGTGTATTGCCACCTGCAAAACGGATTCATGCCATGGCGCTCGTGCTGATCGTCGACGATTCGCCGACCGAGGTGCACGTAATGAAGACGGCGCTGGAAAAGCACGGCTTCACCACCGATTCGGCTGGTGATGGTGAGGAAGGTCTGGCAAAGGCACGAGACAACCGGCCCGACCTCATTCTCATGGACGTCGTGATGCCGGGTCTGAACGGCTTCCAGGCCACCCGCGAACTGTCGCGCGACCCGGCAACCGCTGCCATTCCGATTGTGATGGTGACTACCAAAGACCAGGAGACCGATCGCATCTGGGGCTTGCGCCAGGGCGCAGTCGATTACCTGGTCAAGCCGGTCAGCGAGCAGGAGCTCGTCGGCAAAACACGCGAAGTCCTGGGCGGCTGACGATGACCGAATCCGAGCTGCGCGCCTGGAAAGACAGACCGTTTGAACTACTGCAGGAACTGGAGCGACGCAGTCGGGCCGCTGCAGTCGGTAGTGATACGCCAGGCAGTGCCAGCGATGAATGGGTTGGAGTAGCGTTTCGCATTGGCGAACTCGATTTGCTGGCGTCGCGCGACGAGGTGCGCGAAGTGCTGCCGATACCTGCCACGACGCGGGTGCCTGGCGCGGTGTTCTGGATCAGCGGCCTGGCCAATATTCGCGGCCAGCTGCTGCCGCTTACCGACATGCGCGCATTCATGCATACACAGAGCAGCCGTCCTACCCGTGCATCGCGAGTGCTGGTGGTCAATCACCGCCAGATACCCGCCGGCCTGATTGTCGATGAGGTGCTCGGGTTTCGTCGCTACGCCGATTCGGAGAGGGCGCCGATGAGTGAAGTGGCCGCACATGAATACAAGACCCTGATTACCGGCGCGTTCAGCCGCGATGGCAAAGTGATACCGGTGTTGGGATTGACTGATTTAGTGGAGAGTGAGCGTTTTCTGCAGGCTGCGGAATAAACGCGGAACAAATTGACGGAAAATACGGCTATGGCGAACAAGACATCGGGTACGAAGCTCCTGCCAGTGCTGGGCGGGCTGTTGTTGGTGATACTGGGACTGGCGGCAGCAAGTATCTACCTGACGCGCCCGGATACCACGGGCAGCCAGGCACTGCAGACCACGCTGCAGCGTGAGTCGCTTGCGGCTGCTGCGGCGCTGCGGGCGCAACAGGCCATGGGTGGCGACGCGACGGCGTTTGGCGAACTCGAATCGATGCTGCCGCAAATGCGCAACGTCGGCGCTCCGACGCAGACTGCCGCATTGCGCAGCAGCTGGAATGATCTTGTCACCAACACCGACGCATTGCTGGCTGGACGCGAATCGGTTGGCATCGTACAGCGGGCTGCAACCAGCGTGACGAGCGATCTACCGGCGCTGCTTACCGAGATGGGAGAGCTGGCGGCGATGCCCGGCCAGGCACGCCTGATCGATGAGATGCAGCGCTTTGAGATCAACGCGCAGCGGCTGGAGCAGGATATCGTGGCACTGGCAGCGGCAGCGGGTGAACCTGCCCGGCTGGCCGGGCGGCTGGCTGGCACCGATGAGTACCTCAGCCAGTTTGTGCGGGCGTTATCGCAGGGTGACGCAACCCTGGGCATTTCCGCTGTGCAGGGTGCCGCGCCGCAGGCAAAGGCGGCAGACATCAAGGGTATTTACGATCGACTCAGCGCAGCGGTGCGCGAGAGTATTGTCACAGCTGAAAAGTTCGGTGGGTTGCTCGGCAATGCTGACGCCATTGCAGCCGCCAGCGATGTCATCGTCGATGACACCACCACGTCCGGCGCCGACACGGCAAGCGTTGCGCTGCCCTGGTTTGTGCCGCTGGCCCTGCTCGCCGGCGCGGCATTGCTGTTCCTGATAATCGCGCTGTTATCGCGTCGGGCTGCAGGGGCGCAAAAAGCCGCAGCATTCGAGGTTGAACAAAGCACCCGCAACCAGGACGCAATATTGCGCCTGCTGGACGAGCTGGGCAGTCTTGCCGACGGCGACCTGACCGTTCAGGCGACGGTTTCCGAAGATATTACCGGCGCTATTGCCGATTCGATCAACTACGCTATCGAGGCCCTGCGTGATCTGGTGACTACCATTGACGAGGCGGCTTCCCAGGTTGATGAGGCCGCACGCCAGACCCAGGCATCTGCATCACACCTGGCACAGGCAAGCGAGAATCAGTCGAGCCAGGTCACTGCAGCGACAAAGTCGATTTCCGACATGGCCGAGTCGATCGAAGAGGTGTCGCACAATGCAGAGCGCTCATCTGAAGTTGCCCGGCACTCGGTCGAGGTCGCGCACAAGGGTGGCGAAGCCGTGCGCCGCACGATTGACGGCATGAACACGATACGCGAGACGATTCAGGAGACCTCCAAGCGAATCAAGCGGCTGGGCGAGAGCTCGCAGGAGATTGGCAACATAGTCGAGCTGATTAATGACATCGCGGAGCAAACCAACATTCTGGCATTGAATGCCTCGATTCAGGCATCGATGGCTGGCGAGGCCGGGCGTGGTTTTGCTGTCGTTGCCGACGAAGTGCAGCGGCTGGCTGAGCGTTCGGCCAATGCGACGAAGCAGATCGAAGTGCTGGTAAATACCATTCAGTCTGACACCAACGAAGCAGTTGTTTCGATGGAGCGCAGCACTACCGACGTAGTCAGCGGTGCATTGCTGGCCGAGAATGCCGGCAGCGCCTTGGACGAAATCGAAAAAGTTTCGAACCAGATTGCCAGCCTGGTGCAGAATATTTCCGGCAGCGCACGGACCCAGGCAACCGCCGCGGCCGACATGACACGCAACATGGGTGTATTACAGGAAATCAGTTCACAGACGGCAGAGGGCAGCAATGCCACGTCAACGGCAATTGCCAAGCTGGCCGAGATGGCAACGGAACTGCGTCGCTCGGTAGCAGGCTTTACCCTGCCCGACAAACCGCCAGCTTCGGTACCGGGGATGAGCGCACCACCAGGGAAGGCCAGGAAATCTGCTGCAGAAGTGACGGGCTAAGGTCCGCTGATGTCGGTACAGGTTTGCGATACCGCGGAGGGTCTGCGCTGGATTGGCGCCGAACTGACCGCTTCGCTGCGTGAGGCGCGCGCCGGACTGGAGCGTTTTGTCGAAGCACCCGAGCAGCGCGAGCCGCTGGCGGAAGTCTCCGCCGAGTTGCACAAAGTGCATGGCGCACTGCGTCTGGTCGAGGTGCACGGCGCGGCGCAGCTGGCCGAAGAGATGGTCTACGTTGCCACAGCGCTTTACGAAGAGAGCATAAAAGATTCGCGCGAGGGCCTGGATGCCTTGTCACGCGCCATGGTGCAGATGCCAACCTACCTGGATCGGGTGCAGAACGGCGGCCGTGATATTCCACTGGTGCTGCTGCCATTGCTGAATGACCTGCGCGCGGTACGCGGCAGCCCGTTGCTGTCGGAAAATACGCTGTTCATTCTCAACATGGATTCCGGCGGTGAGCCGGTTGGTAAACCGGAACCCAGCGGTGAGGATGTCGTCGCCGTTGCGAAAAAACTGCGTCCGCGCTACCAGGCGACCCTGCTTGGCTGGCTGCGTGGCGAACATATCGACAGCAATCTGGCCACCATGGGCGCGATTGCCGAGAACATCCAGCAGGCAGCATCGAGTGAGGCCTTGTATCAGTTGTTCTGGGTGGCGGGCGCGATTACCGAGACCCTGCGCGATGATGGCCTCGACAGCAGCGTCGCGGTAAAGCGATTGCTCGGCCAGTCGGATCGCTGCCTGAAGCGGCTGATCGATGAGGGCGAGGCAAGTTTCAACGTCGATCCGCCGTCGCAGCTCATCAATAACCTTCTTTACTATGCCGCGCGCGCCAACTCGAATGGGCCGCTCATCACAGAGGTCAAGCAGTCGTTCAGCCTGGCCGAAGTTCTGCCCGGTGCCGATCAGGTAGAAGCTGCGCGCAGCAGCCTGGCAGCGCCCAGCACCCACCTGATGGAAACCGTGGGTGCGGCTATCCGGCAGGATCTCGGGCAAGTCAAAGACGTGCTCGATATCTACGTCCGTACCGGCAAGAAAGATATGGCCGACCTTGCGGCACAGAACGACACCCTGAAGCGCATTGCCGACACCCTGGCAATGCTGGGCCTCGGTGATCTGCGTGCAGCGGTGCTGGCCGAGCGCGACCGTATTGCGCAGTGGGTCAGCGGCGAGACACAGGTCGCCGACGACGAAATGATGGCTTCGGCCGCAGTACTGCTGTCGATCGAGGATGGCCTCGATCACGAGTTGCTCGATTTGGTCCGGCCCGATCCGGTGGTCCGTGATGACGATGACGCGACGGATGACTCGCAGTCGCTGCGGGAGAGCGACTTCCGCGCGGTGGCGCGGGCGGTAATCCGCGAATGCCTGGTGAACCTGTCGCGGGTAAAAGAATCGATATCGCAGTTTGCTGCTGCAAATACCCAGGCGCTGGACAACGTTGCGGATTTGTTGCGGGCGATAAACGCTGGCCTGCTCATGCTCGGCAAGACACGCGCAGTGAGCGTTATCGACCGGGTAGCCGACTACACGCGTGGCGAACTGCGAGGCAGCGAGCCGGAGGACGTCACTGATGACCATCTGGACCGCCTGGCCGACGCAATCGTCAGTGTGGAGTATTACCTCGATTCGCTACACAAGGATCGTGGCGACCCGTGGTACATGCTGGACAACGCCGATGCCTGTCTCGATGTAATCGCTCCGGCCGGGCGCGAAGCTGCGGTCGAGATCGAAACGCCGGCAGCAGAACCGGAGCCGGCACCGGCCGCGACGCCGGCGCAGACCGAACCCGTGGTAATCGACAGCGACAGCATCGATCCGGAGCTGCTGGAAACCTTTATCGACGAGGCTCGCGAAGAGATATTCGCTATCCGGAAGAACCTGCCGGTATGGATTGAGTCGCAGGATGAAGAGCCAATAGTGTTGCTGCGTCGCTCCTACCACACCCTGAAGGGCAGTGGCCGCATGGTGGGCGCGCAGCGCATAGGTGAGTTTGCCTGGGCGCTGGAGGATCTTTGTAACAGGGTGCTCAACGGCACGGTGCCAGCCAGTACCGGTGTAATACAGGTCATGCAGGATGCAGCGGACACGCTGCCTTCGTTGCTCGAGCAGCTGGAAGTCGGTACTGAACCACAAGGTGATGTTGAAGGCATTGCGAACCGGGCTCAGGCCCTGGCGCGAGGCGAAGAGCCAGCGGCAGCGGTACAACCGCCAGTTACGCCCGCCGCTCCCGTGGCGCCAGAGGCGCCGGCACGCGGTATGGACCCGGTGCTCTACGAGATTTTCCGTAATGAAACCGATGTGCACCTGCAGGCCATCGACGCGTTCCTGACCGATGCTGCAGAAGCGGGTGGCCCGTGTCCGGCGACCGACACCCTGCAGCGCGCATGGCACACGCTCAGTGGCAGCGCCAATATGGCCGGCGCGCGCGATGTTGCGGCAATTGCTGACCCGGTCAACAAGTACATCCGCGGTGTTCACGACGAAGACTCGCAAATGCCGGAGGAAGCGCTGGCAGTCCTGGGTGATGCGGTCAGCACGATTCGGGCGATAGTCGAAACGATCAATGAGGATGCGCCAGCGCCGGATACGACAGCGTTGGCTGAGCGCATTGCAGCGCTCGAAGTAGCAGACGAGCCTGCGTCGGAACAGGTTGCCGCTCATGTAGCTGCACCACCTGTGGACGAGGGTGCAGACGAGATCGCATCGATATTCGGTGACGAGGCAACACAGATCCTGGAAGCCGCCGATATTTCCTTCCAGGGGCTTGGCCAGGCCGCGACCAACCGCGTGGCGATCAGCGAACTGCAGCGTCAGCTGCACACACTCAAAGGTGGCGCACGCATGGCGGGTGTCAGTCCTATCGGCGACCTCTCGCACGAGCTCGAATCACTGCTGATCGCTGTTGAAGGTGGTCGCGTCGAGACCGATGGCAGGGTATTGGGTGTTGTCCAGGAAAGTCTCGATCGCATGCACGCGATGGCCGACGCATTGCGTGGCCGGCGTGAAGTGCGGGAGGCAGACGATCTGCTGGAGCGTATCCATGCCCTGGCGGCGCCGGTTGCCGCGCCCGCCGCTGAGCAGTTCGCCCGACCGCCGGAACCGGAGCCGGAGCCGGCAGAACCGGTGGCTGCAGCACCACCTCCGGAACCGGAGCTGCCCGCAGAAGAGCCTGCAGAGTCGGACGAGCAGCTTTCGGCCGCTAAAGAGCTGTTCACCGATGAATCCGGCGAGCGCCGCGAGTTTGCGCGGGTCTCGGCAGAGCTGCTTGATGATTTGCTAAACAACGTCGGCGAAGTGAGCATTTATCACTCGCGGCTGGAACAACAGATCAGCACGATAGGTTTCAATACCGCCGAGCTGGCGCAGACGGTAACGCGCCTGCGCGAACAGCTGCGCAAGCTGGAAATGGAAACCGAAGCGCACATCCTGCACAAGCATCATGACGATACCGAGACGCGCACCGAATTCGACCCGCTGGAGATGGATCGTTACTCGCTCATCCAGCAGCTGTCACGCGCGCTGGCAGAATCGGTCAGCGACCTGAGCAGTATCCAGGGCCTGCTGGAGGAGCTCACCCGCGATGCGGAAACCCTGCTGGTACAGCAGTCACGGGTAACCACCGAATTACAGGACGGACTCATGCGTACCCGCATGATTCCGTTCCAGCGTCATGTTCCACGCTTCAGCCGGCTGGTGCGGCAGATCGCTGGCGAAACAGGAAAACGTGCGGAGCTGAAAGTCGACGGAGGTGGCGAACTCGACCGGCAGGTGCTCGAGCGCATGTTGCCGCCGTTCGAGCACATGCTGCGTAACGCCGTGGTGCACGGTATCGAGCCGGTAGACGAGCGTGAGCGCATGGGCAAGCCGGCCGTCGGCACCATCGACATCAGCCTGGCTCGCGAAGGCTCGGAGATGATCATCGTATTTCGTGATGATGGCCGTGGTCTTGACGTAGATCGAATACGCGAGCGTGCCAGTGCACAGGGCCTTATCAACCGCAGCGCCGCGCTGAGTGACAGTGAAATCCTGCAGCTGGTACTCGAGCCGGGCTTCAGTACCGCGACCGAAGTGACGCAGGCGGCCGGACGCGGCGTCGGCATGGATATTGTGGCCAACGTGGTCAAGCAGCTCGGTGGCTCGCTCGATATCGCCTCCACCCCGGGTCAGGGCGCAACGTTTACGGTACGCCTGCCGCTGACGCTGGCCATCAGCCAGGCATTGCTGGTGCGCACCCACGAGGAGTTGTATGCCATTCCGGTGCCAACGCTTGCTGGCGTTGCGCGCCTGCCGGTTGGCGAGCTGCGCGAATATCTTGAGGCCAGTGAGCCGCAGCTCGAATACGGCGATCACCTGTACAGGTTCCAGCATCTTGGTCACCTGCTCGGCGGGCACGGTACCGATCTCGATGGGGCCGGCAGTTCAGTGCCGCTGGTGCTGGTTCGTGCCGGCGAGCATTCCACCGCGCTGATTGCCGACGAGATTGTTGGCAGCCGCGAAATCGTGGTCAAACCTGTGGGGCCGCAAATCGCCGCAGTACGCGGTGTCGCGGGGGCCACCATACTTGGCGATGGCAGCATCGTGGTGATACTGGATGTCAACGCGCTGGTACGCAGTGCACGTCCTGCCCGGGTGCTGCAGGAGCCGCCACCGCAGCCACGCGACGAGCGCCCTGCGGTGCTGGTAGTTGACGACTCAATAACCGTGCGCCGGGTGACCCAGCGGCTGCTGGAACGCAACGATATGCGCGTGACGACGGCCAAAGATGGTGTCGATGCTGTCGCCGCCATGCAGGAATTTTTGCCCGACCTGATACTGCTGGACATCGAAATGCCACGTATGGACGGTTACGAGGTTGCGACCCATGTGCGTAACAGCCCGCGACTGCAGGGTGTTCCTATCGTCATGGTGACCTCGCGGGTTGGCGACAAGCATCGCAATCGTGCTATCGAGATCGGGGTCAATGCCTATCTCGGCAAGCCCTACCAGGAGGCGCAGTTGCTGGAAGCGATCAGACCACTGCTGGCACAGCGGGCCGCCGTATCATGACTGCCGCGGTCGAAGAGCTGTACAGCCTGCTGGTGCCTCTCGCGGAGGGCCGGCTGGTGGTGCCGCGTGCCTGTATTGCGGAAGTCGCCGGATACAACCAGCCCGAGCCGGTCAACGGAGCGCCACACTGGCTGCTTGGCAGGATGGAGTGGAATGGTCGCACCATTCCGCTTATCTCGTTCGAGGGCGCCTGCGGTGAGGCAATGCCACGCACCGGCCCGCGTTCACGCGTGGTTGTCTTCCGCGCAATCAGCGACAAGTTGCGTACCGGCTATTTCGGGCTGGTAACGCAGGGCTTTCCGCAGCTGGTGCGGGTAAATCCCGCGGTGCTCGCTCCCGATACCGGTTCCGACTGGCCGGCCGACAGCCCGGTGTTGTGCCAGGTGCGGATGGTTAACCAGCGCCCGCTGATACCCGATCTGGAGCTTCTGGAAACGATGATTGCCGTGGAGCTGGACAAGGCGGCCTAACCGGCGTCGCCCCAGCGCGACTGCAGTATCGCCAGTGCTGCCAGGGCTGCGGTTTCCGTTCGTAATACCCGTGGCCCTAGAGACACCGCTGCAAAGCCGCGGCCAGCCGCCAGCTCCTGCTCGCGCCCGCTCAGCCCGCCCTCCGGCCCAATCAACAAAGTGACATTGTCGTGCTTTGCCCCGAGGGCACCCAGGCCAGTTGTACTGCCTGGTTGCAGCATCAGACGTGTCGCGGATTCATCAGTCGTGCGCAACCAATCATCGATCGACATCGGTGATGCCATTGCGGGAATGCGATTTCGGCCGCACTGCTCACACGCCGACACCGCGATTTTCAGCCAGTGCGCATGACGGCGTGCAGCGCGTTTTTTGTCCAGCCGCACAACGGTATGGTCGGTCAGCAATGGCACAATGCTCTGCACGCCGAGTTCGGTCGCTTTCTGGATCACCTGGTCCATGCGTTCGCCGCGGGCGATGCCCTGTGCCAGCGTCATTGCCAGGTGCGACTCGGCTTCGCGCGCGCTGTGTGCGCCAATCGACAATACTGCTTCGTCGCGCGTCGCGCGCTCCAGGTTTGCGGCGTATTCCCCGCCGTTACCGTCGAAAGCGGTAAGGGCGGCTCCGGCACGCAGGCGCAAGACCCGTGTCAGGTAGTGCGATGTTGCTGCGTCGACGGTAATGCTGTTGTGCCCGGCCAGCGGCTGTCGCACAAATACCCGGTGTGATCGCATACGCTATTTTGTCCAGCGCATCGTCGCGGCGCAAGGCGGTACAATGCCGCCATGCCAGTCGACATTGATACGGAAACCGGGCTGATCCGACAGGCCCGTCAGGTCGCTTCCAGCAATTACGATGCCCGTCCTGAGGGATGCGCGCCGGAGCTGGTAGTGGTGCATGCCATCAGCCTGCCGCCAGGCCAGTTCGGCGGGCCACACATAGAGCAGCTGTTTACCAACAGCCTGCAGCCATCGGCGCACCCCTATTTTGCCCGGATCGCTGATTTGCGGGTATCGGCGCACGTGCTGGTGCGCCGCGATGGCGAGCTGGTCCAGTTCGTGCCGCTCGACCAGCGTGCATGGCACGCCGGCGAGTCCTGTCACAATGGTCGTGCTGCCTGTAACGACTTTTCGATTGGTATCGAGCTCGAAGGCGATGACGAAACGCCGTTTACCACAGAACAGTACGAACAACTTGCAGCGTTGTGCCTGGCGCTCGAGCCCGTCTATCCGGGCATCCGTCTTGACCAGATCGTTGGTCACTGCCACATCGCACCTGACCGCAAGACTGATCCCGGCCCGAATTTCGACTGGCAACAGCTTGCTGCGCTGTTGGGGCAGCCGGCCCGGGACGGGGTGTTAGGATAGCCGCATGATGGCGATAGTGGTGCATGAATGAACCTGCTGGCGTTGGCGCTGGGGCTGTTCATCGAGCGATTCCTGACGCACCTGTTTCACCTGCGCGAGGCACGCTGGCTCGATAGCTATTTTGACCGCGGCCTGCGCCTGCTGGGCAACGGCTGGCTCAGCCACGTCGGCGCAGCCCTTGTCGTACTGGTGCCGGTAATTCCCGTTGCCGCCTTCACTATCGTGTTTCGCGAGACGTTGCTCGGCCTGCCTTACCTGGCATTCGCCGTAATCATGCTGTTGTTCTCGCTGGGCCCGCGTGACCTGGAGGACGAGGTCGAGGATTACGTAGAGTCGTTGCAGTCCGGGGACGCGGCGCGAGCCGACCGGATTGCCAAGGAACTGCTCGAGACAGAAGCGCCCCGGGAAAAGAAAAAACGATCGCTGGCGATTGAAGAAGCAATATTTGTGCAGTCAAACAATCGCCTGTTTGGTGTAGTCCTGTGGTTCATGCTGCTGGGCCCGGCGGGTGCCTGGCTGTTTCGGGTAACAGACATGTTTCGGCGGCGTGCGATGTTCGAAGCGGGGCGGGCCGCTGAGGATGATGGCACCACGCCGCGCTACCTGGAGGTGGCGCAAAGGGTGCACGGCGTCATTGCCTGGCCGGCAGCGCGGCTGCTGGCTCTGTCATTTGCGCTCGCCGGCAGTTTCGAGAGCGCCGTTGCCGACTGGCGCGAGTACTACAATGACTGTGCCGAGAATTTTTTCCATGTGAACGACGATGTAATTGCCTGCGCCGGTCTGGGCGCCCTGGGCAATGTAGTCGGTGAAGCCGGCGACCCGGGCAGCCTGGAGATTCGTGGCGCGCGCAGCGCAATGAGCCTGGTATCACGCACGCTGTGGATCTGGCTGACCGCAATAGCAATTCTGACCATTTTCGGATTTGCCGTGTGAAGCTCCTGCCCGCGATGCTGGTTGCTGCCTGCCTGGGTGGCTGTACCGGCGAACGGCACGAAGGCCCGGCAGATATCGGCCCGGCCAGTCGCATCGTCACGCTCGCGCCGCACCTGACCGAGCTGGTTTTTACTGTCGGCGCCGGCAATCAGCTGGTTGGCGTGGTGGCGCACAGCGATTACCCGGAGGCGGCGCAGTCCCTGCCTGTTATTGGTGATGCGTTTCGTATCGACCCGGAGCGCCTGGCAGCCGTCGAGCCTGACCTGGTGCTGGCGTGGGCGGGGGGTAATCCTGCAGAGACGGTCAACCAGCTGCTCGATCGCGGTTATCGCGTAGTCAGTCTGCCAGCTGACGCGCTGACAGACGTGGCTGCCAACCTGGTGCAGATCGGTGCGCTGACAGGGCACGAAACTGTGGCCCGGGCAATGGCCGACGAGTACCTGCAGGTGCTGGAGCAGCGTCGTCGGCAAAGCATGACCGGCAGGCCTCTGCGGGTGTTCTACCAGATCTCGCCGCAACCACTTTATACGGTAGGCGGACGCCATCCGATCAGTGAAATGATCAGGCTGTGCGGGGGGCAGAATGTCTTTGCCGACCTGGAACAGCTGGCACCGGCTGTCAGCCTCGAGGCGGTACTGGCCCGGGATCCGCAGGTGATTATCGCTGCCATGCCCGGTGGCGAGCTGCAGCAGTGGCACCGCTGGGCCGACATGGCAGCGGTTGCGGGCGAGGCGCTGTATACAGTCGATGCGTCGCTGGTGAGTCGGCCGAGCACCCGCATGCTGCAGGGGCTACAGCAGCTTTGTGCCCACCTGGAGGCGGTGCGTATCAGCAGCCCCGACGCAGAGACGCCCCCTGTTGCTATTGAACCTCGGCCTTGAACCGCAGTTCGAATTGACGGTCACCGGCCGCAGCGGCCAGGAAACTTCCGCCAAGCTGCACCTGGAAGTGGGTGACGGCAGGGTCAGTGCCATTACCGCTGTCTACCGGTGTGTAACTGAACGAGACGCCACCATCGTTTGAAAAGCGAATGTCATCAGTGGCGTCGCCCAGGCTGATAAAACTGTAGCTGAGCCCGCTGGCTGGCGAGCCATCGACAAATGCGACCGGACCAGGGTTCGTCGCATCAAAATCGCTGACGACCAGCGCCAGGTTTGCCGGAATCTGGTCGGTGACGATAAGCGATCCCGAGTCGGTAAGGCCGGTGCCGGCGTTGCTGACCTCGATGCGGTACTCGACGATCGCGCCCGGCAACGCTTTGGGATTGCCGCCGGTGCTAAACGGATCTGACAGGGTGGTAACCTGCTTGAATGAGCTGATTACCGGAACGGCAGGATTTATGTCGGCCGAGTCAGAGTCATTGGCCGGATTCGGATCGATCTGGAACAGCGTCAGCACGCTGGCTGTATTAGTGATAGTGCTGCCATCGACGTCGGTATCGACATCCGCATTAATTTGCAAAATGGTTGATGCGCCCGCAGCGAGTGTGCCGATAAACCACACCCCGCTGGATGGGTCATAGACACCGGTCGCTGTCGAGCTGCTGGTGTAGGTAACGCCGGCCGGTAACACGTCGCTTATCTGCAGTATCGATGCATTGCCCGTCCCGGCATTGCTCACAGTAATCGTGTAAGCGATGTTGTCAGCAGGTGCCGGCGCAGGGTCGTCGACGATTTTGACAACGCCGATATCAGCAACAACCGATGGCGAAGATGCATAGCAGTCTACCGCCTCGTAATCGCTGCCATTGTCCAGCGCGCGCGGGTTGAAGCCGGTGCCCGTATTCTTGTCGATCTCGTAAAGAATATTCTGCGTACCGCTGGTGCCCCACAGCTGGCCAAAAGCGTCCGTACCCAGGCCCTCGATATCCGGGACGGTCAGCAACGCGATATCGGTGGTTGCACCGTTAGCCTTGTCGATAATAATCAGCCGGTCGGAATTCCCGCCCGAGTTGAGGACGGCATACATGACGCCGGTGGTGGGGTCGACCGCAATATCGTCGACGATGTCATTACCCAGTACCGGCTGTATTTCGACGTAATCGACGCCAGGCCCGAATGCATTCGGGATGTGGGCGCCGCTGACCGGGTCGATCACCAGCAGAAGGTCATTGCCACCGCGGCTGTGCGAGCCATAGAGTAAGCCGCTGGTCGCATCCCAGGCCAGTCCGTCGATATCATCCAACGTGATGTTGCCGGCCGAGCCACTGCCGGTGCCAAACGACTGCGGTCGATTGGTGAACACACCACTGACGGTGCTGATCGTTCCCAGCCGCCCGGCATTGGCACCATAGAGCACGCCGGCAGCAGCGTCCCAGGCTATAGCCTCCACGGCGCTGGTGCCTGTGCCGGAGCCGATGTCGGTTTCGTTGGTAGCCGGGTCAGGATCCGATGTGTCGATACGGGTGAGCAGGTCGTCACCACCACCGCCGCCGCCACTATCGGCAACCAAGTAGCATAGCTGGTTGCTGTTAAGGGGCCGGACGCTGGTCGTTTCCGAAGCGGTGTCGTTGTTCGGGTTGGCATCAGGCTGGTCACCGGTAACCGATGCTGTGTTGGTGATTGAACCGCCGACAGCAGGCATGGTTACCACCAGGTAAATCATTGCGTTATTGCCTGCGCTGACTGCACCGATGTTGCAGGTGACGGTGCCAAGGTTCTCACTGCAACTGCCCTGGCTCGCCGAGGCGGAGATAAAGCCGACGCCGGCCGGCAACACATCGGTAACCGTGACGCCGGTGGCGTCGAGCGGACCATTATTGGTGACCGTAATTGTGTAGTTCACTATGTCACCATTCGCTACCGGATCGGCGGCGTCGGTTTTTGTGATAGCCAGGTCGGCGGTGTTTGGTACCACCGTGACGTATTCAATAACCAGTATCGGCGCGTTGGCATTGCTGCCGTTGTGTGATTCGGCCGTGCGCTGGCAGGCCGACGACGTACAACCGCTGCCCGGCTCGATCATGATCAGCATGTCGTTGCCGCTGGCCCATCCGGGGCGATCAGTGATTTCCTGAATGATGTTGGCGATGTTGCTGGTGCGTTGGTCGGGGCCGGCCGCGCCGACAGTGTTCCACGGCGGAACGTTGTTCCAGGCTGTATTGGCAGCCGTACGTGGACGGTTCGATAATTCATGCGTGCCGCCGCCGATGCCGCCCGCATCGTCGCTGGCTTCGCCAAAAATGTTCAGGTTTGTGCTGCCGCTATCGGTTTCGTCAACCGTGAACTGGATGTAGGCATTCAGAATGGTAACGCCGGCCGGCACGGCAATATTGCGAAACCGCATGCCAATCAGCTGTGGCTGACTGCCCTCATAGGCCAGTTCCAGGTCGGAGCTGCCGCGACTGACACTGCCATCGCTTGCCGGCAGGTCTTCCTCAGCATCGTCAGTGTTGCTGTTGACCTGCACGCTCACTGTCACCGCCAGCGCGGCCGACGGCAGGGTCATGGCCGTGAAGGCCAGAAAAATGCAAAGAAGTCGAAGCAAGGGCGACACCTGGATGCGAATAACCCCGGTGACATTCCCTTGCCGGCCCGCGGTACGTTCCGGCGGGCGCTGCCGGTACAAAAAATCCTATCAACTCATTGACATAGCGAATGAGAAACAGGTCACAATCGGGCGGATGCCGTCAGCCGCGGGTGGGGCGGATGACTTCCAGGCGCGCTAAAACAAGGGGTTACGGCGGCGGCTGGCGATCGCGCTGCCACAGCACTTCGCGTCCGTTCTCGTGGCGTGCCAGCACCCGGCCGATGACAAACAGCAGGTCGGACAGCCGGTTGAGGTACTGCAGCGCCACCGGGTTGAGATCCGTGTCACGGCTGGCCGTCCAGGTGCGGCGTTCAGCGCGCCGGCAAACCGTGCGCGCCAGGTGACAGGCGGCCGCAGCAGGGCCACCGCCTGGCAGGATGAATTCCTTGAGCGGCGGCAACGCTTCATTGTGTTGATCGAGAAGGTCTTCCAGGCGTGTTACATACGAGGCGCTGAGCAGAATGGTGCCAGGCAGGCACAGCTCACCGCCGAGGTCGAACAGGTCGTGTTGCACCACGACCAGGCAATCACGAATCGCATCGGGTACATCTTGTGCGAGCACCATACCGATAATGCTGTTCAGTTCGTCGACGGTACCGAATGCCTCGACCAGCGGATTATCCTTTTCGACCCGGCTGCCATCCCCCAGGCCGGTGGTGCCACTGTCTCCGGTTCGCGTATAGATCTTGCTCAGTCTGTGTCCCACTGGTTTGTGCCTCAGTTAATGCAACCGGTAACGAGCGGCCAGGTACAGGCCGCGGCCGGCCGAGCGAAACCCGGCGGCAGTCTGGTAATTGGTGTCGAGCAGGTTCTCGATTTTTCCCTGCAGCGACCAGTTTCGGGTCAGCTGCATTTGGGCGCTGAGATTTGCCAGCACATAACCAGAATTGATTGTATCGCTAAACGGTGAATCCCTGCGTTGTGAAGTAGCCAGCACATCGAAACCCAGGGTGTAAACGTCAAAGACCCGCGAGGCGTTGAGTGTCAGGCTGCGCCTGGCGCGACGCGCCAGTTGTGTGTCGTTTTGCAGGTCGTGCGGATTCTGCAGCAGCACACTGGCCGCGACACGCCAGTAGTCATTGCGCCAGCGGTAGCCGGCATCCAGTCCGGTTATCCGTGCCCGGGCGATATTCACATTGCTGCCTGCAAAGCTGACTGGGTCAAAGACATACTCAATCAGGTTGTCGATGGTGTTACGAAACGCCGTAATGCGCAGCGTGTGGGGGCCCATGACCCGGTCCAGGCCAAATTCCATGCTGGCCGATTGCTCTGGCTGCAGCTGCGGGTTGCCGCCGAAGCCGAAACGGTCAGTGGCATCGGGCGCGCGAAATGCCGAGCCGATGGCCCCGATCAGCCGCCAGCCATTGGCAAACCGATGGCCGTACTCCGCATTCCATGTCGTGTTGTTCCCGGCTGTTTCGTGGTCGGTGTAGCGGGCTGCCAGCAGCAGTTCGCCATGGCTGAGGTCAATGTAGTCCTGCAGGTAAAGGGCATCGATATCGGTGTTTTCATCGAAGCCCGTGCCAAAACTCAGCGCACGTGTTTGCTCGCGCGCGGCATACAGACCGGCAACGATGTTGTGCATTCCAGCCTGCACGTTGTTCTGCCAGTCAACCACATTGCGATCGGTGCGGGCCGTATCGGCGCTCTGCTGCTGATCGATGTCATCAGCAATGGCACTGAGCATGATGCTGCTGGACCAGCCCGCTGCCGGGGACAGCGTAACGGTCAAGGCGGTGGCGCGATTGCGATAATCCTGGTCGACAGGATTGACAAAAAAATCGAGGTACTCGGTATTGCCCTCGCTCTGCCAGTGACGCAGTGACAGGTCGGCGCCGCCAATCGTTGTTGCCGCGTTCAGTCCGGCCGACCTGTTGGTATAGCCCCGATCAGGCGCGCCATCGGTGTCGCGAGTAGGAAAACCGTCGCTGCTTAGCGTGCCAATGGATGCCGACACCGTCTGTTCGTCATTCCCCAGCCCGGCGCTGAGTGCGGCGCTGCGGGTGCCGTAGCGACCGCCACCGATGCTTAGCTCCAGTCCTGCGTTCTGGCGCGTGATGATATTGACAACCCCGCCGATGGCTTCAGAGCCGTACAGGGCAGAGCGTGGTCCTTTGACAATCTCGATGCGTTCGATCAGGTGCGGCACAATGTTCTGCAGAGCAGCGCCGCCAATGGTGCCGGGGTTAATCTCGACGCCATCGACAAGAACCAAAGCATGATTGCTGTCGCTGCCGCGGATGAACAGGGAAGTCGCCTGCCCCGGCCCACCGTTGCGGCCGAGTTCCAGACCGGCGTGAAACCGTAGCAGCTCGGCAATATCGCTGGCCATGCTGCGTTCGATCTGCTCGCGATCAATCACAACCGTCGGCGCCAGAACCTCATCTGCCGGCAGCTCCATGCGGGTTGCCGTAACTACTATGGGTTGCAGCTGATCGCCAGCCGCCAGCGGGCCGGAAAGGACAGGGAAGAGAAATAGCAGTGCAAGTTTTTTCACGCGTGCCTCCCGCACACTGGAGCTGAACCGGGGGGAGGATGCGTCGATTATCGACTGCACCGCCCGCCGCGGCATGGGTCATTGGCGCCAGGTCGGTCTCCGGGCTGACGAGCGGCTGTGCCTGACGTGTCACCTTCCCATGCAATAAGCACAGTGGCTGCGGAAAAAACCGCTGATACGTCACGGTCGCTTTCAGCGACCGACTCGAACACCGTTGCGGGGGCAGCGCCGGAATGGCCCTGAGGCTGTGCCGGCTTCCCGTTACCTGGCGCGCTGGGATGATGGTTGAGTTGTATCCGGCGTGTCAAGAAGCCGGGCCGGTTGCGTTACACTGCTGATGCGCAAAGTGTGAGGAATCAATGTAGTGCACGGCAATACTCGAATGGCCAAAGCCCTGGAGGCCGCTGCTGCCGCGGCTGAAATCCAGCGTGGTTATTTTCGCGCCAACCTCGAAGTAGAAATAAAGGCTGACAAGACGCCAGTTACCGTCGCTGATGTGGAAAGTGAAGGCGCTATTCGCGAAGTGCTGACGAGTGCTTTCCCCGATGATGGTTTTTACGGTGAGGAAACCGGTAGCAGCGCGATGGATGCCGACTACGTCTGGCTGGTAGACCCGCTGGACGGTACAAAGAGTTTTGTTCGCGGTTACCCGTTCTTCTCGGTGCAGATTGCTTTACTGCATGCGGGCGAAATTGTGCTTGGTGTGTCAAACGCCCCGTTGTTTGACGAGATAGCGCACGCAGAAAAAGGTGCGGGTGCCTTTATCAACGGTGCCGCTGCGCACATCAGTGATGTCGGCAGCGTGGCCGATGCCAGCCTGTCACTGGGAAACACCCACAGCATCGCGCGCACACCGGCGTGGCAGCGGCTTGGTGAACTGGTGGCGGAGTCATCGAGGATTCGTGGCTACGGCGATTTCTATCACTATCATTTACTGGCCGCCGGTCGTATCGATGCGGTCATCGAGTCCGACGTGAATATCCTGGACATCGCGGCGCTCAGTTTGCTTGTTACAGAAGCTGGCGGCATTTTTACTGACCTGCAGGGGCAGTCAGTGACGCTCGGGACAACCAGCGTTCTGGCTGCCAACCGGCAGCTGCACGGGGTTATCTTCGAGCGCCTCAATGGCAGCGCATAAGCGACCGCTGATACTGCCACCAATGTATTTCGCTGCTGTTGGCGTGGCCATGGTGCTGGCGAAAAAATTTTTAACGCTGTTTACGCTGCTGGAGCCGCCGGTCAGCTACCTTGGTGCGCTGGTTCTGGTGGGCGGGCTGGCGATCGTCATAGCCGGTGTGGTCCTGTTCAGAAAGGCCAGCACCGGGTTGGTGCCGTTTGACAAGGCAACGACCGTCGTAACCAGCGGCATCTTTGGTCATACGCGTAATCCGATGTATCTGGGCATGACGGTGAGCCTGACCGGCGTGGCGATAATCACGGGCGACCTGAGCGCGTTCCTGCTGCTGCCGGTATTTCCGCTGATAATGCATTACCGATTTATCCTGCCCGAAGAGCAGTTCATGGAACAGTCTCTGGGTCGGCCTTATCTTGAGTACAGGAAGCGGGTAAGACGCTGGCTCTAGTCGTGCCGGCCGTTGCGTTCAGCCATCGGAGTCGAGCAGGGCGCCGAGCTCGTCGCCGTATTCATCCAGCAGCCGATTTGCGGCCATTTTTTCCAGCTGGCGCACGCGCTCGCGGCTGAGACCGACCGCAGCGCCGACGTCGCGCAGGCTGGGCTCGTCGCCGGTGTCAAAGCCGTGTCGCAACCGCAGTATATTGGCGTCGCGATCAGGCAGGCGGCTGACAATCTCGCGCGTGGTTTCAATAACGTCATGCTGGTGCAGCAGCTCTTCTGCAGACGGCTGCACGCTGTCGGGAATCAGGTCTGCCAGTTCCGAATCACCGTCACTGCCGACAGGGGTTTGCAACGAGACCGGGTCGGCCAGGCCGAGCAGCTGGCGTACCTTCCACTGCGGAAATCCGGATACTTCAGCGAGCTCGGCAACCGCAGGTTTGCGGCCGTGGATCTGGAAGAATTCACGCTGGCAATTTGCCAGGACGCGCTTTTTTTCGTTGATGTGCGCCGGCAGCCTGACGGTGCGTGACTTGTCGGCAACCGCGCGACCAACGGCCTGCCGAATCCACCAGGTTGCGTAGGTAGAGAATTTGAAGCCGCGGCTGTAATCGAATCTCTCGACGGCTTTCAGCAGACCCAGGTTGCCTTCCTGGATGAGGTCGTCAAGTGGCAGCCCCATTCCGTTGTAACGCCGAGCGATGGATACGACCAGTCGCAGATTGGCACGCGCCATTTCATTGCGGGCCCGGCGCATGACGATCTCAGTGACGGCTACAGTACGGTCAAGGTCGAGCAATACATCGGCCGGCACACCGTACTCTGACTCGGCCGCAGCGAGCTGCCGTTGCGCATGCGCGAGTCCTGCGCGGCGGCTGCCAAGTTCTGCATTGTGCTCATGCATCAGGTGCGCAAGTATCGTCGCATTGAGGGGGCGGACGGGGGTGGCGTCGTCGTGGGTCGCCGCACGCAGCCCGGCTGTGACCAGCTGGCTGGTGGCGCGTTCGACCTGCTCACGCACCCGGGCCGCCGCGCTGCGTAACAGCCCGACCAGGCTGTCCTGGTAGTCGGGATTAAGCGGCAGTGCAGCGAGCAGCTTGCGTAACGGCACGATCGACGGCCGGCCGCTGTCCCGTAGAGCCGCCTCGATGCTCTCCAGGGCAAGGCTCACCCTGTCTGCGTAGCCTTCGGTTTCACTGCTGGTAAAGATCGCTGTCGGCCTGATTTCTTCACTGCGGACGCGCTGCAGGTCTGCTTGCAGCTGCTGCAGCGCCGGCCGGAATCGTGCCAGCCGCCGGCGGGTCCTGCTGCGGCCACGGGCGATTCGACGTGCGATACGCACTTCCTGAGCAGCATCGATAAGGTCATGCTGGCCAACCGCGTCGAGATAGCGGCCGAGCGAGTCGCCACTGGCGGCAGGTGACCTGGGGGCCTTGTCAGATGCATCTTTCATTCTGCGTTTCCATGTTGAAACCGAAGGATGCTGTTAATTTGCGGGCGTTGACGGCGCAAATCAATCGCACGCTGAAACAGTTTTGTAACAAGACAGTTACAAATTCAGTGGCAACACCTGTGTGCTCATTGCGGAGACGGCTGGCATGTGGGGCAGAAGTAGAGGCGCCTGCCGGCGAACGTCTGACGCACGATGTCGTCGCCACAGCAAAAGCAGGGCGCATCCTCGCGGCTGAAAACGGCAAAACGTCGCGGCGAGAACCCGTCAGCACGCAACTTGCGTATTCGTGATTGCGCGATGGTGATGCCGCCGCTGCGATACGAGCGTCGCGCAACCGCAAGTGTCTGCCGTGCCAGGCGCTGCAGCGCGGGCGCTTTCAGCCCGGCCGGCTGCCAGGCCGGATGCAGCCTTGCCGCGTGAAGTACTTCAGAGCGCAGGTAGTTGCCGTTGCCGGCCAGGAACGACTGATCCAGGTACAGGGTGCCAAGCTTCCGACCGCAAAACGCGGGCTGCCGCAAACGCGCGTAAATCGAGGCGCTGTCCAGCCCGGCATCCAGAATATCGGGCCCCAGGCGCCTCAGGTAGGGATGACCCTGAAGCTGGCGCGCCGTTAGCACAGCAACATCGGATGCGCTGTAAAGCAGCGCGCTGTGCGTTTTTGTATGCAGGGCGACGCGCAGGCTGCGCCCGGTTTCAGGACGGTCGCCGCGACGCACGACATACCAGCGCCCGTAGAGCTGATTGTGGCTGTACAGTGTCAGCCCGTTGGCGAATCGTGTCAGCATTGCCTTGCCACGCGTGTCGACGACAGTCACGCGGCTGCCGCGCAGGCGTGGTTCAAAACGGCGAAGCTCAGGGAAAGAAAAGCTGGCGTTGACTATTCGCTGATCAAGCAGCACCGTCGCAACCTCGTCGGCGGCGCGACGAATTTCCGGCCCCTCCGGCATCAGGCGTGTACGAACAGGCTGCGGTTTGCGTTCGCCACGCGTTCGATCGGCGTCCCGTAGAGGTCACTTAAGTTTTGTGCGGTCATGCACTCTTCGACGGTGCCAGACATCCATGCGCCGTTACGCTGCGGACCGAAAAGCAGCACGACACGATCGGCAAACTGCGCCACCAGGTTCAGGTCATGCAGACTGGCCAGGACAGCCTTGCCTTGCGCACAAAGCTGGCTGAAACAACGCAGTGCACCGAGCTGGTGTTGCGGGTCAAGATTGTTGAGCGGTTCGTCCAGCAGGTAAAGCAGCGGCTGCTGGGCCAGCGTTGCTGCCAGCGCGATTCGCTGGCGTTCGCCACCGGATAACGTGTGCAGCTCACGGTCGCCAAACCCGGTCATGTCCACGCGCTGCAAGGCATCAGCAGCGACAGCGATGTCGTCGCGTGATTCCCATTCGAAAAACCCCAGATGCGGATTTCGGCCAAGCAGAACTGCCTGCTGCGCCGTGGCCGGGAAAGCGTCTTCCTGTTGCTGGGTGAGCAGGGCGATCTTGCTTGCGACACTGCGCCGTGACAGCGAATCCAGCGGCTGGCCCAGCAGGGTAATGCCGGTAGCGCTACGCAGCCCGGCCAGCGTGTGTAACAGCGTGGTCTTCCCCGCACCATTGCAGCCGATCACGCAAACCAGTTCACCGGGATGGACCTCCAGATCGAGGCCGGCAATCAGTTGGATGCTGCCAATAGCAACGTCCAGTTCGCGGCATCCCAGCAGCTCCTGCATCAGTTACTCCAGCGCACTTCGGCGGCGGTAAGTGGGCCGACAATGACATCGCGCAGGCTCGCCGGCGTTTCGGCAAGCGTTGAAGTGAGCGGGATGCGCCCGCCCATCAGCTCCGCAAATGTTTGCGGGTGCAGCGGGTTGCGCAGCGGTTCGGCATAGCCGTGCGGGTGCAACGGCAGGTTAGTGACGGGGGTGTATTTATCTGTGGCGCCCAGCGTGTGGAACAACTCGTGCGCAATCACGACGTTGTTGCTGCCGGCCATTCGTCGACTGGCAAAAGCATTGACTACGCCCACCAGGCCTTTTTGCAGCCCCAGCGAATGTGCCAGCACCGGATTTTGTGCCGGGTCGTTGTAAATGAGGAAAATACGAATATCGGGATCCGGCCCGGGCTGCTGGCGTTGCTGCTGCCAGGCCCAGTAGCGCAGTTTCAGGCTCCAGTACATGACGCCGGCTATGTTGCGGTCAGCCGGCGGTTGCGGCGGCGAGTCAGCAACGGGCTGGCCAAGCTCAATGCGCAGCGGTTCGGCGTAAGTTACGCCGTAGCGCAACCCTTCGCGTTTGACGAATTCCTCGACATCGGCAAAGTGCCCGGGTTCGAGCGCACCGATATAGCGCGTCGAGACCTCGCTGTTATCGCCGTTAATCGGGTAAATGCCGACATACAGCGTGTCATCCCAGTCGGTGGTTCGCGCCCGCGCCAGCCAGGCGCCAAGAGCGACAAACAGCAGAAGGTAAATCAGCAGCAGGATTCGTAAGTTTCGCATCAGGCGCTGTCGACCGCGACGTCGTACAAGGCATTTTCGCCATCGAGCTGGAAGCTCAGCTGCATCGGGTTACAGCACACATGACAATCCTCGATTATCGAGCGATCCGGTGCGGTGACATCGATCGTCACCGTATGTTGTTCCCAGCACGTGGGACAGCGGACAGTGCAGTCGATCAGTAAATCCTGCATCACGGCTGCAGCCGGCTGGCAGTCCAGGCGTCCGGATGAGCAACACCGTTGTCATCGATGGCTACAGTGCGAATCCAGCGGGCCCGATCGTGCAGCCGGTTATCGCCCTCGACCCAGAGCTCGACTGCGGTGGCCCACAGGTGATAGCCACCCCAGTGCGGTGGGCGCGGCACCGGATCGACGCCCGCAAAGCGCTGTCGCGCCTGCTCCATTTGTTGGCTCAGCGCAGCGCGTGTTGCTACCGGTTCACTTTGCGCGCTGGCCCAGGCTGAAAGTTGCGACTCGCGTGGCCGCCCGGCGAAATAGCCGTCGCTCTCGTCATCCGGGGCGCGCAGGACGATTCCTTCCACACGTGCCTGCCGACCAGGCACATCCCAGTGAAAAACAGCAGCGGCATTTGCAATCTGTTGCAGCTCGTCGCCCTTGCGCGAATTGTAATTACTGTAGAAAACCAGGTAGCCGTTTGTAACATCGAGCTTCTTGCACAGTACCACTCGGGCCGAGGGCAATATTTCGCCCTTTTGCATTGCCACGGTGCCCAGTACCATGGCGTTGCTGTTTGGCGTCAGCGCCCGGTCACGCGCGTCGGCCAGCCAGTCAGATACAACCTGGAGGGGGTTAGCGGGAAGTGAGTCTTGCAACGGGTTCATGGTCTGATGGGAAAACGCGATAGTCTCCATTGAATGGTACCCAGAAAATGTCATCTGGCAGCTGCGCATCGCGCAGCGCGAGCCGCAGATCGGTAATCGGCTGGGTCTGGCCGTCGTCGCCGAGGCGGAATGTACCGAAGTGTATGGCCATACTTTGCGCTGCGCCAAGCAACAAATGCGCCGACACGGCTTCTGCCGGATCGATATGCTGAGGTGCCATGAACCAGCGCGGCAGGTAGTTGCCAATCGGCAGAATCGCCAGGCGCGGCGCACCTAAACGTGCGCTGATCTCGGTAAAGTGCGGCCCCATGCCGGTGTCACCGGCAAAATAAACGGGGCCGTGGACGGTGTTGATTACGTAGCCGGCCCATAACGCACGGTTGGTGTCGAACAGGCCACGTCGCGACCAGTGCTGCGCCGGCACGGCGTATATGGTGACGCCATCAACGTCGTACTCCTGCCACCAGTTGAGTTCTTCGATCTGCAGCGTATCGGTGTTATCCAGGAGGTGACGGTTACCGAGCGGAACCAGGAACAGCGGATCGTGTGCTGCAGCCAGATCGCGAATCGTGGCGCTGTCCAGGTGGTCGTAGTGATTGTGACTGATAAGTACGACATCGATCGGCGGCAGGTCGGCGAAGCGCATACCGCTCGGGCGGAATCGCTGCGGGCCGGCAAACGGCACCGGGCTGGCGCGTTCCGACCAGATCGGGTCGGTAAGGATATTCAGGCCGTCAGCCTGGATCAGCACGCTGGCGTGATTGACGAAGGTGACGCGCAGTTCTGCGCTGCGGCGCGGTGGGACGTGATAGACAACATCCGCCTGATCTGACCACGCGCCAGGTTCGCGGGTTACCGCCCAACGCAGGATTTCCAGCGCTGACTTGTTGATGGTCGCACTTGCCGGGATATTGGCAAAGCGCTTGCCGTCGAAATTATCGCTGATGGGGCCGTCATAGGGCGGTGTGAGGGATGCGGCTGTGATCAATGCGCCGACTACGGCAGCGCCACCCGCGATGGCAATCAGCCGTATGCGCCAGCGCTGTTGCCTGTTCATCCGCCTACGCGGGCGCCGCCGGTGCGGCGACTGTCCGATGCAGCATGCATCCGCCCGTCGGCATCGAGTTGCGCCGCGCCGACACCGCCAAAAAACATAGACAGGCTGTCGAACTGGCGTAATGGCAGACGGCAGTCGCCGGAATCGAGACCAGGTTCCAGGGCAATACGTGGTCCGGCATCGGCAAATTCGACATGCAGGCGCGGGTGCTCTATCGCGGCCTCCAGCGTCAGGCCGGCATGCACCAGGTTGAGCAGTGTGAGGCTGATCGCTGTCGTTATCCGGTCGGCTCCGGGCGATCCGATTGCCAGAACCGACCCGGCATCGCTGCGCGCCACGGAGGGCGCCATATTTGATGTCAGCCTGGTGCCCGGTGGTCCGGGTACCAGGCCACGCTTGTTCAGCTCCAGCTCGCCCAGCCCGTTGTTCATCCACAGCCCGGTGCCCGGTGGCATAACGCCCGAGCTGTAGCCAGCCGACATCGTTGTCGAGCATGCCAGCCCGTCGGCGTCGACTGACGATACGTGTATGGTCGATGGGGATAACAGTGCATGGGGATTGTCACGGCACAGTTGCAGCAGCTGGGCGATATCTGTCGCAATATCTTCGCTTAGGTCCAGCTGACTGCGGCGATAACCATAAACAGCGTTCTGCACTTCAGCGGCGCGAGCTACATCGGCAGCTGTCCAGGCGCCGTGAGGACGTCCCTCCATCAGCTCCAGCATGGCACAAAGCGCAGCACCACCTACGGCCGGGGGCGGATTCGTCGCAATCGTCCAGTCAGCCACCCGGAAGCAAAGCGGTTCGCGTCGCACCAGTTCGTACCCGGCCAGGTCGCGGGCGTTGACCAGGCCTTCATTTGCTTCCATGTCGGCAACGATGCGGCGCGCGATCTCGCCAGTGTAAAAGGCAGCTACCCCTTCGTCAGCGATTCGTTTCAGTGTTTCGTCCAGATGGGGGACGTGAATCAGTGCGCCGGCCGGCTTCAGAGTGCCGTCTTCATCGAATAATGCCTTGCGGCTGTCTTCGTGCCATGAAAATACCGACTCGCCACAATGCACCAGGTAGTTATACGACGCCTGACCCAGAGGAAAACCGTCGCGCGCATGCTCGTAGGCTGGCTGCATCAGGGCCTCCCACGGCAGGCTGCCATACTCACGCCAGCAGCTTTCCAGCATGGCAAAGCCGCCCGGGGTTGCGACCGAGCCATGTCCGATAACGGTGGACATGCCACCGCCGTATGTCATGTGTACTTCCCAGGCGCCTCGGCCGAAACGGTCTGGTGGTATGCCGTTGCCCGGCATGGTCAGCACACCGTCGAAGACGGTGGCTTGCTGCTGCGCCGGCCAGACAGTGGCAAAGCCGCCGGCAGCGGGTGAAACCACGCCCGGTTCTGTCGCCAGCGAGACCATTGTGGATGCGACGGCCGCGTCTACGGCATTGCCGCCCTCAGCGGCAATGCGAATGCCTGCCTCGGCGGCGATGCTGGAACTGGCTGCTACGGCTACCCGGGTCACTGTGTTTTCCTGGCCCCCGATGTGGCGGGCCGCACAGTTTACACTGCCTTGCTCAGAACGGCTCCCGGTCCGGTGGCACAAAGCCGTGGCGGGCATCGGGATGTGCAAGCCGTTCGTCACTGTAGTGACGGCCGATCAGCCGGCGGCCTGACTCGAACAAGGGCCGCGCCCGCAGGCGGAACTGCGGCCAGCTTTCGCCAGGGGCCGCCGCCGCGCGGTGCCTGGCAATCAGCTGCATGAAGGCAACCGTCAAAGTGTCATGATATTTGTCGAAATCCCCATGGGATTCGGCAAGCCCACGCAAGGCAGCACGACACCGCCCGGTGGCCTGGGTGAGTTCGAATTCCTGCAGGTAGATCCATGCCAGCCGTATGTGGTGTTCGTGTGTAAATGGCTCATTCCAGTCACAAGCCTCGACCCGCTCACGGAATGTCCTGTCACTTTCACTGATCATGTGTTTTTGGCCTTCACCGGCTGCAGTGGTGTAAATTGCCCGCTGGCCCGGCAAGGTGCGCACGTGCCCCACGCAAACGTCAACGGCATCGAATTATATTACGAAGATCGCGGCGCCGGCCGTCCTTTGGTGCTGGTGCATGGTCTGGGTACCAGCAGTGCCGACTGGCAGTACCAGTATCCTGCGCTGGAATCGCGCTACCGTGTAATCGCTCCGGACCAGCGCGGCTTTGGCCGCTCCACCCGCCCGCCGGGTCCGTATTCAATCGAAGGATATGCGGCGGATTTGTGCGCGCTGCTGGACTACCTGGAAATTGACCGGGCCCACTTCTGTGGTATTTCGATGGGCGGTGCAGTGTCGTTCCAGTTAGCCGTTGATGATCCGCAACGGGTACGCAGCCTGGCGATCATCAACAGCCAGCCGAGTTTCGAGCTCAACACATTCAGGAAACGGATGATGGCCGCATCGCGGCGCTGGATGGCGCGCCGGCTGGGGCTGGAGCGTGAGGCGCGTATCCAGCTCTATCGCAACTTCCCGGGGGCCGCCAACCGTGAGGCACGACGCCGCCTGCAGGGCCGGTTCAGGAATGATCTTGCGCCTTACCTGGCAGCCATCGATGCGGTAGCCGGCTGGACGGTCGTGGACCGGCTGGACCGTATCACAGCGCCCGTCCTGTTCCTGGCCGGTGAGCACGACTTTACTCCGCCGCAAGAGAAGGCTGCATTTGCTGCATTGATGAGTAATGCGAGAGTGCAGGCGTTCCCTGGCGCGCGCCACGCCATGCACCTGCAAAAGCCGGATGAGGTCAATGCCGCACTGCTGGCATTTTTTGGCGAGGTTGACGCGGGGTAATAGTCAGCCGTCAGCCGGCGCGGTTGAAGACCAGTTTTTGTCCGTCGATTACTACGATCATGCGATCGCGTTGCGACGAAAGGATAGGCGCGGTTTCCTGGTAAGTGCCGGCGGCCTGTTCGATGGCGCCATCTTCAGTCTGCCGCTTCAGTGCCTTGACGGTGAGGTTGAGCGTCTCGACATCGCCGTTCCAGGCGCCGCACATATACGTGCGCGTGCTGTCGCCAAACTGGTTAAATACAAAAGAACCGTCGTTGCCCAGCTGCAGCTCGGCTCGTTCCCCGTCGACTGCGTCGGTATGCCAGGTTCCGGGAAGCTGCGCGGCCTCAAGCGGGTGAGTAATCTCTACATCGCTGCGCGCCGCGTCCGAATTGGCCCGGTCGCTGTAGCTGATGACGCCATCAGCCTGGTGGCTTGCATACAAATCAGCATGTGCGATACCGACACAAAGAAACAACATGCAAGCCAGGCCAAAACGCATCACTGAAAAACCACCGTAGTACTTAACGAAACTTTGGCTACGTTATCAGCGTTGCATGTTTGTTGCTGTGATCAGTTGCGCGTTTCGAATGACGAAGTATCAAACATAAGTTTCACGACCGTGATCGTTGTCACGTTGTTGCAGGACGTCTTCCAGTTATGTCAAGGCATAGGGAGAAAAACACTTTACACAAAGCGGTGCAGTCACGCGGCAGGCGCACTAGAATCGGGGCAACATGGAAACAGACTCATGCGGGCAAATCACGCTTTCCTGGCAGTAGCCGTCCTGGCCGGGCTGTTGCCGCTGGTCGGGGCGAACGCGGCTTATGTATTGTCAGCCAGCGCGGGCTTCGTGCCGGAGTGCAATCCTTACCTGTCCGGCTGCACCTCGGTCAGTGCCACCGGTCGCAATCCGCCCGGCAGTTTCGTTTACAAGGGCACCATGATGCCGGCCGCTGTGTTTATGCTGGTGTACTGGTTCCTGGCCGGTCGCTGGCTGGCCGCGCACGGTGACAGGTCGCTGCGCTGCCGGGCGCTGCCGTGGCTGGGTCTGGTCGCTGCTGTATTCCTGGTGGTTTACACTACGGTGCTCGGCCATGTTGGCGAATGGTTTGCGATCCAGCGGCGCATCGGCGTCGTGGGTTACCTGTCGGCAACATTTTTTGGTCAGCTGCTGTTTGTCAGCCGTATCGCAACCCTGATGCGCGAGGGTCGCCTTGCTATTCCACGATGGATCTATGTGGCAAAGCTGTCGCTTTGCGGTGCAATGCTGTTGCTGGGGCTTGCAGTAATACCGGCGCCGCTGTTCTTGTCTGACATGGACACCGTGGAGCGGGTGCTGGAGTGGGACTTCTCTCTGCTGCTCGTGCTGTTCTTTCCGCTAACAGCATTTGCATGGCATTACGATCGCTTTGGCGCGGACTTCTTCGTCAGAAAGTAATTACACCCGACTCGCTGCCCAGCACCAGCACGATCACAACCACGATTGCTGCTGCTACTGCGGCCGCCGCGATCTTGAACTTGCTGTAGGGTCGTTCGCCCTGCACTTTGCCGGTGCGGCCGTTGACCACAAAGCGGTAGACCTTGTTGCGAAACCGGAATGCTGCCGACCATACCGGCAGCAGCAAGTGCTTGAAGGTAGTCTCGCTGTGGCGTGTATCAACGTGAGTGATGCGTTGCAGGTCGCCACCGATGTCACGGGCAACATCCTGGCGAATCACGCGATCCATAATTTGTATTGCGGTTTTGAATCCTTCGTCCAGGCCGACCTGGTAGGCTTCACTGCGAAAACCGCTGAGGTAACGCTCGTCATAGCTGACCAGGTTGGCAAGATCCCACGGCGCAAGCCGGTCGGTAATCTTGCGTGGCAGCGAGCGACTGGCGCCGACCAGCACGTCATCGAAAAATCGCGACACTCTGCCGGATGCCGGTCTCCAGCGCACTTTCTGCACCATGCGGGTGCGGGTAACGCGTCTGCCATTGACAACTGTGGTGTAGGTTTGTGGCACGTGATAGATCGTGCCGCGCTGTCCGCGATAACGGCTCACCGTTGCGCTGTCGTAAGTCCAGTACGGCACGTAAACACCGGTAAGCCTCGCATCACCCTCGGCGTAACGACGCAGCGAACCAGGCGCAAACCACAGCTTGCCCAGCCATTTCCTGAAGCTGGCGAGGGCTTTTTCTTCGTCGATCTCGAACGGCAGCAGCGATTCCGGCTTTATGTGGCGCTCGGTGCCGGTGCCTTCGACCACCGGGGTGCCGCAAAACGGGCACTCGCCGGCATGAATGTGCGAACCCAGGTCAAACTCGGCCGCGCAGGATTCGCACTGGGTCGTTTCGCGCTCTTCGGCCGGCGGTGCCTGTGCCAGCTCGCTAAGCGCCTCGCGGAAACCGTATTCACGCAGGACGCCGCTGCCGGACTCGATATCCGTCGTATGCCCGCAGTACGGGCAGCTGATCTGATCAGTGCCGGGCTGAAACGTCTGCAGCGCCCCACAGCGTTCGCACGGAAACTGATCGGTACCGGGCGCGCGTACCTCGCTTGGCACGAAAAAAGCTCAGCCGGCCCGGCTCAGCCCTTTGGCACCGGTGGCGGCAGCTGGGCGAAAATAGCGGCCAGCTCGTCGACCCGCTCGGCCGCGGTCCACTCTTCCAGGCCCTGGCGCCAGACCAGCGTGTCGCGATTGACGTCGCCGGTTTCCAGCTTGTTACGAATCTCCGCCTTGGTGAACGGTCCGGTCTGGTGTCCCTCGCTGGCCAGGTACCACGGAGTTTCCTGTGGTACCGGTGGTGGCGTCGCGTTGCCGCCGCCACCGCTGCCGGCGGACATCGTGTCGACCATCTGCTTGGCCATGCCGAAACCCATACCCATGCCCATGCCGGCAGCAGCACCGCCGCCGGCCGGGTTTTCTGCCGCTGCGGTCATCGCTTCGGCCGCCTGGAATGTAGCGTAGTCACGCAGATTGCCAATGAGGCCCATGCTGGTGCGCTTGTCCAGCGCCTGCTCGACCTCCGACGGCAGTGAAATGTTTTCTACCAGCAGCTTGCGCAGGTCCAGTCCATACGAGCCGAACTCGGGGGCAATCTTGTTGGTAACGAAGTCACTGAGATCGTCATAGTTGGCGGCCAGGTCCAGTATCGGAATGCCTGACTGGCCGAGACTGGTGGCGAACCACGAGACGATGTGATTGCGCAGCTGCGCGGTTATTTCGTCAGTGGTAAAACGTCCGTCGGTACCGACGACCTCTTTCAGAAAAGTCACCGGATCGCCAATGGCTACGACGTAAGTGCCATATGAGCGCAGCCTCACCGGGCCGAACTCCTTGTCGCGCAGCATGATCGGGTTTTTTGTACCCCACTTCAGGTCAGTGAACTGACGCATGTTGAAGTAATAGACTTCCGCCTTGAACGGGCTGTTGAAGCCGTGCGGCCAGCTCTGCAGCGTGGTCAGGATCGGCAGGTTGTTGGTATCGAGCTTGTACAAGCCGGGCTCGAAGATATCCGCAATCTGGCCTTCGTTGACGAACACCGCGATTTGCGACTCACGTACCGTGAGCATTGCGCCGTACTTTATTTCGTTGCCGTACCGCTCAAAGCGATACACCATGGTGTCGCTGGTGGCGTCTGTCCATTCGATTACATCGACGAACTCACCAAAGATTTTGTCCCAGAATGCCATGCTTCAGCTCCCTGTCTTGCCGCTGGCGCGGGCAGAGGCCGCCGCCAGTGTTTCGCGTAATTGTGTTTCCATTTCCTGCAGCTGGGTGACCGCCTCTGCGCGGGCACGTTTGCCTTCATCGGCAATCTGCAGGCTCTCTTCGATCGTGTCGATCAGGTTCTGGTTTGCCGTCTTGACCGACTCTACATCGACCACGCCGCGCTCCAGCTGTCGCCGGGTCTCGGCATTGGCCGTCTTCAATGCTTCTGATGTCGACTCGAGCAGCTCGTTGGTCAGGTCGGTTGCGGCCTTGACGCTATCGGCAGCCTGCCCCGAGCGATAGATCGTCACGGCCGTGGCCAGCTGCTGGCGCCATAGTGGAATAGTGTTGGCCATAACCGAATTGATCTTTGTGACCAGGCCCTTGTCGTTTTCCTGCACCAGGCGAATACCGGGCAGGCTCTGCATGGTGATCTGGCGGGTCAGGCGCAGGTCATGGACGCGCCGCTCGAGATCGTCACGAGCGCTGCGCAGGTCACGCAGCTCCTGCGCTTTGATAACTTCATCGGTAGTGGCCGTGGCCTGTTCCAGCGCTGGTATTTCATGCGTATCCAGCCGCTGTAGCCGCTCCTCGCCAGCCGCGATGTACAGCTCCAGCTCATGGAAGTACTCGAGGTTGGCATCGTACAGCCGGTCGAGCATTGTTATGTCGGTGAGCAGCTTCGTCTTGTGGCTGTCGAGATCGTTGGTGATCTTGTCAATCTGGCGACGTACACCCTCGTAACGCTGCAGGAACTTGACCACCGGCTTTGCCTTGCCAAACAGGCGGGCAAAAAAGCCGGGTTTCTCCAGCGGGTCGGTATCGAAGCCACGCAGGGTGGTGACCATCTCGCTGAGCGCATCACCGGCGGCGCCGAGGTCCTTGTTCTTGACCCCTTCGAGCATCTGGTCGGAGACCGTGGTCAGCTGTTCCTGGGCTTTGCTGCCGAAGAATATGATCGAATTGGAATCGCGCAAGTCCAGTTCGGCGATTAGCGCTTCCAGTTTCTGGCGATCTTCACCCTGGCTCTCGGCGTAGGGCACCACCTCGTTTTTCAGCTCGGGCACGGAAACGGCGGTTGCGCCCACCGTGGCCTGGGTCTGTACGGTTGTCCTGGTGTCAGTCTGGTCACTCATAAGTCTAGCTCCGGGGCAGGAAAATCAGATTACGCCTTCTTTTTTCAGTTGCGTGGAAAGCACCTCGATCTGCACGTCCAGATCGAGCTTGTCGTGTTCGAGTAGTTTCTGGTGCTGTTCTTCGAATACACCTTCGATTGTGTTCAGCACATTGCGGAAATTGCCCTCAAGTTCGTCAACCTGCGCGCCCCGGCGATGTGAGCGGGCGTATCCCTCGGTGACTCGGCGGGCACCGTCCAGGTAGACATTGAGAAATTTTCGCGCGCGACGAATATCGCCGGGATCGTCTTCGATAAGGCCGAGGATCTTGCGTGCCTGTTGCGTTATGCGGCGCAGGCGATTGGTCAGTTCGGCATTGCGGATATCGCGGCGCGCCGAATCGATACCAAGAATCTTGCTCTCGGCCTCTTTCAGCGTGGCAATGATCTCCTCGGTGGTGTAACCGTGGCTGCCCAATTTTGATAATTTGCTGCCGGCCGGGTCGCGGCCGTAAAACAGAGTGCTGCCGATAAACGCCAGCAGCGCGATTACAGCGGCGAACGGAAGAGAGTGGCCAATGGCAAGCCAGCTGCAGATGAAGGTGCCGAGGCCGGCAAACATCGAGCCGATGGCCTTGAGTGGCGTGCGCGAAGCCCGCGCGATCTTGCGTTTATTAAACTCCGCCTCGGCAACCAGTCCCTTGCGCATGAAACGGGCAGCGGCGATGAACGAGGCGAAGGCGCCGCCAAAAATGAGCAGCTTCGAAAGCGAGCCCATAAACAGCACGACAATCAGCGCCGGCACCAGCGGCATGGCCAGCAGGTACAGCAGGTAGGCGCGACCGGGCCAGCGCGCCTTGTGCTTGTCGTGCTTGTATACCTCGGGCACCGCTCAGCGCTCCGACTTTATATATATTGGCCCGTCAGTGGCATTGACGTGCAACAGGGCTGAGCACGAAGCAAAGCCCATGGTCACAACCAGCAATACGGCACCGAGGAAACGCCGCCATGTATCCGACATTGTTATTGAATCAGCCCAACTACAAACCCAGGCCGGCCGGGCACAGAGCCGGTGGCCGGGGCCGCACATTATAGAGGAATGCGCCGCCCCGCACTGTCAAGGAAAGCCACGGGGCTGCTAAAGCGTTAGAATCGGCGTCCTGTCGGGGGTGTGAATTCATGAATACAGGCATTTTGAGCGTTGTCCGGACGATCCTGGCCGCGGCGACGATAGTCCTGGCGAGTGGGGTAAGTGTGGCTGCTGAAGACAATTATGGGTTAGTGATACATGGCGGGGCAGGGACCATCGAGCGCAAGAACCTGACGCCCGAGGCCGAGGAGCAGATTCGTGCGGTATTGACCGATGCGCTGCATGCCGGCCACCGCATCCTTGCCGGTGGTGGCGACAGCGTCGATGCGGTGGTCGCCGCGGTGACGGTGATGGAAGATTCACCATTGTTCAACGCCGGCCGTGGTTCCGTTTACACCTGGGAGGAAACTCACGAACTCGACGCCTCGTTGATGGACGGGCGCGATCTCGGAGCGGGTGCGGTCGCTGCGGTGCGCAACGTGCGTAATCCGATCGTGCTGGCGCGGCGGGTGATGGAAGATTCGCCACACGTCATGCTGGCGGGTGTCGGCGCAGAGGAGTTCGCGCTCGAGTCCGGCGTCGAGCTGGTCGACAACAGCTGGTTCAATACCGATTTTCGCCTGCAGCAGCTTAACAAGGCAAAGAAGGCAGCAGATCCACAGGCAATGCTTAATCCGCTCGATGCGGACGACAAGTTTGGTACCGTCGGTGCAGTCGCCCTGGACAAGAGTGGCAATCTCGCTGCCGCGACGTCGACCGGTGGCACCACAGCCAAACGCTGGGGCCGGGTGGGCGATTCGCCGATCATCGGTGCCGGGACCTATGCCGATAACGCAAGCTGTGCAGTTTCGGCCACCGGTCATGGCGAGTATTTCATTCGTCATGCCGTGGCGCATGACATCTGTGCCCGGTTTGCCTATCAGGACACGTCACTGGTTGCCGCGGCCGACTACGTTGTGATGGAAAAACTCGTTGCTGCCGGTGGCAGTGGTGGCGTAGTCGCGATCGATACCAAGGGCAACATTGCCATGCCGTTCAACAGCGAAGGCATGTATCGCGGCTATCGGCTCGGTGCCGGCAATCCGGTGGTACTGATTTTCAAGGAAGACTGATGCGGGTGCGAATGTGCGTGTTGCTGCTGTCGCTGGCCTTCTGCGCCTGCGTAGCGACACCGGTTAAGGACAAGAAGGCGCAGGCGACCCTGGCACGTATCGAACAGCAGTTGCTCGATGCCCGCGTGCTGAGAATCGATTACGAGATCGAGGCGCGCGGCGCGGTGTCGGCTGATATCAGCGGCGACCTGCTAATGCAGCAGCCGGCACTGGCAGCCTTGCGGGCGACAGGCGATTTCGCGACGCAGCCGGTACAGCCATTGCTGGTTGCCGACGGCACGACGATGCGCGGCGGAACGGCCAGTTATTTCTCGCAGCCGGCGCCGGCGCAATTGCGTGACGGGCTGCTGCTGGGACTGACGCGAATGGGTGTCCTGCACAACATCGCGATGTTGACTCAGGACGCGCCGCCGGATGCGACTGACGGCAGCATTCGCGACTGGGTGACCGTGGCGAACGTTCGCGCTATCGACCAGCCACGCCGAATCGGCGGCCGCACCGTTGCCGGACTGCATTTTGATTTGATTGTCGCCGGCGAACCTGCCGGCGCCGTGACGTTGTGGTACGAGCCTGATACCGCCCTTCCTGTTGCCCGCGAGCAGCTGGTGCAATTCGAGACCGGCGAAATGCGGGTGGTCGAGCGCTATACCGTCAGTATCGACGGAATTATCGGCCCATGCCGGTTTGACACCGGGGCGCTGACTTCAGACTAAGGTGCGGCCAGCCGCGACTGCCAGCGACAGGTTCCTGTGGGAGCGGCTTCCAGCCGCGACAGCTTGCGACCAGTTCTTTGAGACCTATTTGACAATAAGCCGTGCGATGCACGCGAGCTGTGATGCATTTCAAGGTGTCTGCGCCCGGTCGGTGCTAACTTGCCAACCAAGTTTAAGGACCTGACTCCGGAGCTGCCCCACATGGACATAGTTGTCGCCGAAAGAGCGCTGGTTGCCGAATCCCCCGAGGGTGATCGCACGCCGATCCAGGTGCGAATCGGCCGCCCCTACAAGGTTGCCGAAAAGACCTGGACCTGTCCGCTCAAACTCGATGGTCTTGGCAGCGTCAGCGACGGGCTCGGTACCGATTCGTGGAGCGCACTGACGGTGGCGATCGGCGTTGCCCGGCAGCAGTTGAAAATATGTGTCGAAAAAGGCGCGCGGCTGCTGTGTCGCGATGACGACAGCGAAATCGAGCTCGACGACCTGTTCCCCCAGTTTTAGCGTCCTGACAACAAGTCGCCGCGTTTCGCGGCGATTATGGCAAGAGCCGGCCTTGCGGGCGCCAGCCCCGTCACCTAACCTGTGCTCCTGGGCCCTGCGACCGCAGGCTATAACTACAAGACGAGGCAACTCCCTGATGCTGCGCTCCCTAATTGCCGCCTGCCTGCTGGCGTGCCTGCTGCCGTCCGTGTCCGGTGCCGCCAAGCCCGGGTTCTCACACGATATCGTTGTGGTCAACGCATTTTTTGACGACCCGGCGATGGTCGCTGCGGTAGCGCAGGAGCGCGAACCGTGGCAGGTGGATTACCACAAGAACTTCATCACCATCGAGGCAACGCAGCAGGACTATGACGCACTGGTAAAAGCAGGTTTTCGCGTCGAGATAGACCAGCGCCTTACCGGGCAACTGAACCGCAGCTACACACGCCTGCCGGGCCAGAATCGCGGCATCGCAGGCTTTCCCTGCTATCGCACAGTGGCGGAAACCTATGCTGATGCTGCGGCGCTGGCGCAGGACAATCCGGGGCTGGTCAGCTGGCTCGATATCGGCGACAGCTGGGAAAAACAAAACGGGTCGGACGGCGAAGATCTGCGCGTACTGGTGCTTGGCAACGATGCCGGTACTGGCGACCGGCCAAAACTGTTCGTTATGACCGCGGTGCACGCGCGCGAGCTGGCTACCGCTGAACTCAACACGCGTTTTGCCGAGTACCTGGTAGACAACTATGGCGTTGACGCCGATGTTACCTGGCTACTCGACGAGCACGAGATACATCTGTCGCTGCAATCGAATCCGGATGGGCGTAAACAGGCTCAAACCGGGTTGTTCTGGCGCAAGAACACAAACCAGAATGCGTGCGGGACGACTTCAAACAGTCGTGGCATCGATCTCAACCGTAATTTCCCCTATCAATGGGGTTGTTGTGGTGGCTCCAGTTCCAGTCCGTGCAGCGAGACCTATCGCGGCACCGCGGCGGGATCGGAGCCGGAGACCATGGCAATCCGCGACTATGTGAGCTCCATTTTTCCCGACCAGCGTGCCGACGACCTGGTGACACCGGCGCCTGACGATGCTACCGGCGTATTTCTCGACGTGCACAGCTATGGCCAGCTGGTGTTGTGGCCGTGGGGCTGGGGCCCAACCGTTGCGCCAAATGGCACCGCGCTGCAGACGTTCGGGCGCAAGCTCAGCTGGTTCAGCGACTATTACCCCGAGCAGGCGATTGGTCTTTACCCGACAGACGGTACCACCGACGATTTTGCCTACGGCGAACTCGGTCTGGCGGCCTATACCTACGAGCTGGGAACATCTTTTTTCCAGGATTGCAGCACGTTCGAAAACACTATCCTGCCGGATAATCTCGAATCGTTGCTTTACGCAGCCAAGGTAGCGCGAACGCCATACCAGACGCCGGCCGGGCCGGACACGCTGGCGCTGAACCTGTCGGCCGGTGCGGTTGCGCCAGGCGATACCGTGCAGCTGACGGCAGTTGCTGATGACACGCGGTTCAATAATTCCAATGGAACCGAGCCTGTGCAGTCCGTCAGTGCAGCGGAGTTTTACCTGGACAACCCGCCATGGTCGGGGGCCGCGGCGACGGCGCTGCCGGTCAGTGCCGCTGATGGCGCTTTTGATTCGAGCTCCGAGACTCTCACCGCCAGCATCAATACCGCTGGCCTGGCGATGGGACGGCACATTATTTACCTGCGCAGCCAGGACAGCGCTGGCAACTGGGGTGCGGTGAGCGCGGCTTTTGTCTATGTCGTCGATCCGGCAATAGCACCGGTCATCAGCGGTACCGTCACTGCCGCGGGCAGCGGGCAGCCTGTTGCTGCAAGTATTGATGCGGGCGCGCCGTTCGTCGCCACCAGCGATGTAAGTGGCACCTATTCGTTGCTGTTGCCGGCGGGCGAATACAGTATCACCGCAACACCTGATTCACCCGACTACGCGCCGGCGACCGTAAGCGGAATCACCGTTGCAGAGGGACAGTCGATTGTGCAGGACTTTGAGTTACTGCCGTACTGCGACGTGTTCAGCGATGACGCCGAAAACGGCGATCAGGGCTGGTCGGCCGCGGCACCCTGGGCTATTACTGACGAAGCCGCGAATTCGCCCACGCGTTCGTGGAGTGATTCCCCGGGCGGCGAGTATTCTGACAACATAAACAGCACGTTGACCTCACCGACTATCATGGTGACGGACCTCAGCGATTTGCGGCTGGAGTTTGCCAGCCTGTGTCGTACGGAGGCGAGCTACGACTACTGCATCATCGAGGTCAGCGACACTAATGGTGCCAGCTGGTCAGAAGTAGCGCGTTACGACGGCGTTGCCGCCGACTGGCAGGACCAGGTTATCAGTCTCAGCCAGTACGCAGGTGCCGCAAACTTCCAGGTGCGTTTCCGCCTGCAAAGTGATTTTTCGGTCACCGAGGATGGCTGGTACCTTGACGACATCCGGCTGCGCGGTGCCGGGAGCCAGTGCGTGCTCGCCGGCGACACCGATGCCGACGGCGTAATCGACACGCTGGATAATTGTCTGACGGTTGCCAACAGCGATCAGCGCGATACCAACGCCGATGGTCTTGGCAACATGTGCGACCCGGACGTCGATAACAGTGGTTTTGTCGATCTGCAGGATCTGGCGCTGTTCCGCGCGAGCTTCCTTGCCGCCGGCGACCTCGATACCGATCTTAACGGCGATGCCAACACGGACTTGCAGGATCTGGCCATACTGCGGGCGTATTTTCTCTCGGCCCCGGGACCGGGCGCCACGCAGTAGGTTTAGTCGCCTATCCGGCGGTTGAATACCAGGACGCCTGCACTGCGATCGATGTTGATGTCGAAGTGGCGCAGGAACGACTGACCGAGCAGGCCATCGACGCCGCCCATTGATTCGAGTATCACCGCCTCGACATTGTCGACCCGCGCTCCGCTGACGTCGATCGACTGCAGCCGCGCCGTGGTCGTATAGATCCGACCGTTGGCGGTTTCCAGTGCGACAACCGGGGCGCGGAAAAAAATATCATTAATGCCAAGACGCAGCGCGGTCGCGGACGTTATCGCGGTGTAGCTGGCTCCGGTATCGAACAGGAAGCGATAGGTTTCGGTTGAACCGTTGATTCGTGCGTTGACGAACAGCGTGTTGCGGCGGCGCTGGATTGGTACGGTGGTGACAGGTGGCGTGTTGCGCCTGGCCCGCAGCCGCTGCAGCAGCGGATCGATTTCCGCAGCCAGTGCAGGATCCAGCGCAAGGGCCTGCTCCAGTGAGGCCAGCGCACCCTGCATATCACCGCGCCTTGCCAGCAGTTCACCGAGCAGGCGGTGATAGGGCGCGTAGTCCGGGTCGGCAGCAAGCGCTTCGCGCAGCAAAGACAGGCTGGTGCCGCTATCCTGGCCGGCTGCAAGCGCGTTTTCGATGACCAGCCTGCGCACCCTGTGGGGCTCAGGATCTGACAGCGCAAGCAGATCATTGAGCGCGCCACGCAGGTCGCCAACGGCCTGAAGAGCCTCGACCCGCATCAGACGCAGGCTGTCGCTCAGGCCAACCGTTACGGCAGCATCATCCAGCAGCGCCAATGCTGCTGCCCAGTCGGATTGTTGTAACAGTTGCTGCGCAGCAAAGGCGTAGGCCTGATGCATCAGCCGGCTGCCGTGCCGCCGGGTGTATTCGTCAAGATGCAAAGTCTGTCGACCGAATTCCACTGCCTGTTCGTAATCGCCAACCGCAATTCTGTTTTTTAGCCAGGCAATGCGGCCGACGCTGGTCTGCCGGTAGTAATAGTCGGCGTACTCAGTCAATGTCATCGGTTGCGGCGCGCGTTGTGCCTGTGCGAGCAGGGCGTTTACCGGGCCAATGTCGAGCGCCACCGCAGTCGTCGCGCTGTGGTCGCCCCGAACCAGCCCAAGCAGAGCCTGTTGTGCGGGATCAACGATGGCACTGGCCGGTCCCTCGCCGGTAAAGGAGCCGATGCTCAGCTGGTAGTTATACGCTCCGAGTTCATCACGCACGCCAGCCGCCGCCACTGTTGCCCGGTACGGCGGGCCGCCGGTAAGCAGAAGCAGTTCCCGTCCCATGTATAAAGAACCATCGCTGGTATCTGGCTGCAGGGTCTGCGTGTCGGGCAGCGGGCGGTCCAGCTGCAGCAATGCTATCCCGGTACGTTCGTCTGCAGCCAGCACTACCGGTGCCTCGGCCTGGTGGCCGGATGCCGACCGGGCCGTCAGTCGCTGCGCACCGACGAAAGCAGCGATAGGGGCGAGCAGGGTGCGTTCGTCGCCTACTATCGTAGCCAGCGCTGTAACAGTTCGTTCGCCATGACGCGCGACCTGCAGTGCAACTGTTGCCGGCGCCGCTTCGATGGCAGTTTCGGCTGCAACCGGCTCAGTCTGCAGCTGCAGACCCGGGGCCGGATCCGGTGACGGTCTCTGCGCCCACTGGGCCAGCAGCAGCCCGCCGGTCAGGCCAATCAGCAACAAGACTATGGTGCGCATGAAGTTTGGGAGTGCGCGCAGCGCGGATGGTTCAGGCCGCGTCGATACCGACGTAGCCAGGTGTTGCCGCGATACGAGCGAGCCAGCTGTTGACCGCCGGGTATCCTGACAGGTCAAACCCGCCTTCGTCAGCAACATGGGTGTAGGCATACAGCGCGATATCCGCAATGCTCATGGTGTCATCGACGAAATAGCTGTTGCTGGCAAGATGCTGCTCCATCACATCGAGAGCGGCGTATCCGCCGGTCATCTTTTGTTCCATCTCTGCCCGGCGCGGGCTGTCGACATCGGTATGCATCAGGATAAAGCGGGCGACTGCGATAAACGGCTCGTGGCTGTATTGTTCAAAGAACATCCACTGCATGACCTGCGCCGCCGGCAGCGGATCGGTGGGCATGTAGGGCGTGCCGTGGCGGGCCAGGTAGTACAGGATCGCGTTTGATTCCCACAGGACTTCACCATTCTCCAGCTGTAGCGCGGGAATACGTCCGTTCGGGTTCTTGAGCAGAAACTCCGGCGTGCGGGTTTCGCCTTTCATGATATCGACGTCGATACGCTCGTACTCGATACCCAGCAGCGACAGGAGCAGGCGTGGCTTGTAGCTGTTGCCGGACGGAAGATAGTCATACAGGCGGTACATGCGTTTGCTCCTCAGGCGGCGTCGCGCCTGGCTGGCCGGTAGCCGGTGGCGGCACAGAACTTCCGGATTAGCACATCGTCAGCCCAGGTCGGGCCGAAGCTGGAATACAGGTAACCGCAGTGACCACCGAGCTCGGTAGTGAGAATCTCGAGATTTGCGGGCCGGGCCAGTTGTGCCAGTTCGGTGATCGGGATAATCGGGTCATCTTCGGCTGCTACCAGCAGGGTAGGTGCGGTAAGCGGAGCCAGTGCGTCGCCCAGCAGTGAGTAGCCGTTGAGGTAAGTCATCAGGTCCGGGAAGTTGCTGCATTGTGTTACCAGAAACTCGGTGAGTGCACGCATGGTGCGTTGCTGATCCAGAATTTCCAGGTCGTACAGGTGTGGCCAGAAGCGGTGCTTGCGCCGCAGTGACCTGCGCCACTTGCGCATGAAGTAATAGTTATAGCTGGCCGGACCATTCTCCAGCGCATCGAGTGTCGCCGGTGGATGCAGCACCGGGCACAACGCGACCACCTGTGCCAGCGCAAGCCCGGCAGCGTCGGCACGTGCAGCAATACGCATCGAGAAGTTTGCGCCGAGCGAAAAACCTCCCAGGCACAGCGGCCTTCCGTCGACAAGTCGCTGGATCTCGCCGACCGCGTCGACCATTTCATCGATGCGGCAGGAATGAAAAATTCCTTCGTTGAGCTCATGCGTGTTGCCGTGGTCACGCAGCTGCAGTCGCCACACGTCGAAACCGGCGTTGTACAGCTCGCTGCAGGCCGACAGCATATACAAGGAATTGGCGCTGCCTTCCCAGCCATGGATCAGCACGGCAACCGGTGCCGCCGCCGCCGGGCGCGCGCGCAGGCATTTCAGCCGGACGCCGTCGCCGGTGGTAATGATTTCCACACGCGAGGCATCGATCAGCCGGCGGGCGCGATGCGCAACAAAAGGCTTGCGCAGCGGAATGCTCGCTAATATCGATTGGAAATGCGGATTCCGAAACGGACCGCTCGGCAGGAATTCGGGCAGGCTGGCACTCATTGGGCGAACTATATCCGAATCCACCGGTTTTGCACTCGCCGGGCGGAACCCGCGGGCGTCGGTTGTGGCGGGGGTCAGCCGTGCAGTTGCTTCGTATAGGCCGAATCCCTGTACGTTTCTGTGTCCGCGATGTCGGGACAGGCCAGCCACCAGTAGCACAGTGCCGTAAGGGCGCCGGCTGCGCCGCCATAAAGCAGCCATTGAGCAGCTTCTGCACCGCTGTGCTCTAACATCGCATGCAGCGCATGCTGACTACTGGTGCCGACATCAATCAGGATCACGCTGAAGTACAAGGCAAACGGCAGCGCCCCGGCGCCGGCTCCCAATCGCGCCATGTGCATTGGTTTTTTCCAGCCGCGGTGATTGGCATAACTGATCAGCAACAGGCCCAGCGTCAGCATGACCGGGTAGGCGAACACGGTTGCTGCTACGCCGACCGTAAAGGCGAACCACATCAGCTCGTGGAAGCTGCCTCGAGGGAGTATCTGGTCTGCATCAAAGGCTCCCAGCACCACGGTGACCAGGAGTATCGCCGCCAGTGCGCCAAATGGTGCAACCACTATCGCCAGCAGCTTGCGCATCAACTGGTGGTGAGCTTGCGGATCTTGTTGCCCATCTTCAGGACTTTCTTCTGGGCCGGCAATGGCAGGGTAGAGACCTGATCGAACAAGCGCGCCATGGATTCCATCAGCTCGTGCAGTTCTTTCATCCGGCTGACCGTGTAGGCATCGATATCACCGCTTTCTGCCTCGGTGACGCACTCACGCAGCATTTCCAGGGTGGGGTCTACTTCACGCCGTTTACGATGTTCGATGATAGCGCGCACCATTGCCCAGACGTCTTTTTCCGACTCGAAGTAGTCACGCCGGTCGCCAATGCGGTGAATGACACGCACGATGCCAAAAGCCTGCAACTCGCGCAGACTGGTGCTGACGTTGGAGCGTGCAAGCCCAAGTGCATCACTGATCTGCTCGGCATTCAGCGGTTCTTCCGACAGGAACAGCAAGGCGTGAATCTGTGCGACGCTGCGATTTATCCCCCACCGACTGCTCATCTCACCCCAGTGCAGGATGAAACGGGTATTGATCTGGTCACTCATGTGAAAGCCTGTTCTGTAGCTGATGCTGGCGCGTTTCCTCGGCTTCTTGCCTGCGGCGGTCGTCGAGGGCATGACGGCGCCAGCGACTGATGATGTACATGTTGGCAAGATGCAGTGCGCCGAGCACCAGCAGCACCCAGCCCAGCCGCGTTGCGAGTATTTCAATCGCCGCGGTGATATTTGCCGGGTTGCCGCCACGCTGCAGCGTCAGCAGGACATAGCCGGGGATAAACAGGTAAAAGCCCACTATCAACAGATGGTTCAGTGAACTGGCAAGTTCTTCGTTGTCACCGAAACTGGCCCGCAGAAACGCCAGGCCATTGTTGCTCAGGGTATGTGCCACCCAGATAGTCAGCAAAATGCTCGTCGCGATATAGGCAAGGTGGGTGAGCAGCGGCAGCATGTCTTTATCCTGTGACTGTAATTTCTGACGTCACAGAAATTACAGAAACAGATGACGAATGTCAAGCGCGCGGATGAGGGCTAGAATTCAGCCATGACCCAGACCGTGACACCGTTGCCGCCGCAGCGCGATCAGCTGGCCAGCCGTATTGGCCGGGTTCACCTGCGTCAGCGGCTGGGTATCGAGCAGGTTTATGAGTCAAAGGTTTTTGGCCAGGGGCGCAACCTGCTGCACCTGGAAAACCTTAAATCCTTCGACAAGCTCCTCGCCCTGCTGCTGAAAGCGACATTCCTGTTCAACCGCGGGCGCAGCAACGCTCGCGGTATCGTGTTGCGCGAGAATATTTTTGCCCTGCCAAACCTGCCACGCGCGTTTGACGGTTTTCGTCTGCTGCACGTTTCCGACCTGCATCTGGACATGGCCAGCGACATACCGGCTGTGCTGATCGAGGCCGTCAAAGGGCTTGAATTTGATTGTTGTGTTTTGACGGGCGATTTTCGCGCCGAAACCTTTGGCGAATTTGCTGACTGTTGCGCAGCGTTGGCGCGAGTCCGCCCGCACCTGGGCGATAAGGTTTATGGCGTGCTGGGTAATCACGACAGCATCCAGATGGTGCCGGCCATCGAGGAGCTGGGAATAAACCTGCTGCTAAACGAATATGCATTACTCGAGCGTGATGACGCAGCGTTATATCTTGCCGGCGTTGACGATCCGCATTACTTCCGCGCCGATAACCTCGAAAAAGCCGCGGACGCGATTCCTGAAGAGGCGGTTTCGATACTGTTGTCACACTCGCCGGAAATCTACAAGAATGCTCTGCACGCGGCGTTCGACATCATGCTGTGCGGTCACACCCATGGCGGGCAGATTTGCCTGCCGGGCGGATTTCCGCTGTACCTGAATGCCAATTGCCGGCGAAGTGTGTGTCGCGGTGCGTGGGAGTACCACGGCATGCAGGGTTATACCTCGGCGGGTTCAGGCAGCAGCATCCTGGACGTGCGTTTCAATTGCCCACCCGAAATCGTGGTGCATACGCTGGTACGAAGCTGATGCCCGCCACGTTACTGAAGGGCGCGTCCTACGCGTTCGCCGGGCTGACGCACCTGGCCGACCGCGAGCTGCGGGTGTTTGTACTCGGCCCGCTGCTGACAAACATTGTTCTTTTCTCGCTGGCGATCTGGTGGGCGGCCGGCACCTTCGATAGCTGGATTGACTGGCTGGTGCAGTGGTTGCCCGGCTGGCTCGACTGGTTACAGTGGCTGATCTGGCCAATATTCGTGCTGGCGTTGGTGCTGCTGGTCTTCTACACATTCACAATGATCGCGAACATTGTCGGGGCGCCGTTCAACGGTTTGCTGGCAGAGAAAGTCGAGCAGAGCCTGAGGCCGGACATGCCACGCCCGGCGGGCAGGCCTTTGTGGCAGGAAGTGCCTTACGCCGTGGCGCATGAGTTTCGTAAATGGGCCTACATACTGCCGCGTGCGCTGCCACTGCTGCTGCTTTTCCTGATCCCCGGCCTCAATGCATTCGCACCGCTGCTGTGGTTCGGTTTTGGCGCGTGGATGCTGGCAATGGAATATGTCGATTATCCGATGGGCAACCATGGTCTCAGTTTTCGCCGGCAGCGTGAGCTGCTGGGCGAGCGGCGTATGCTGGTACTCGGGTTTGGCGCCGGAGTGCTGATCATGACGCTTGTTCCGCTGCTGAACTTCCTGTCGATGCCAAGCGCCGTCATTGGCGCCACGCTGCTTTGGAGTGAGCAGCTTGATAATCAGCGCTGACAAGCCCGGATACGTATCACACCTGCGCGGTTTGGGTTCGGGTATCGAGTACCCTGCAGACCAGCTGATGAACCTGGATCCGGCCGACGGCCGCCCCGTCGAAATGGTCATAGATATAAAGCGGCTGAAGCGCGAGCAACCGGATTGCGCCTGGTACAAGCCGGAACGAAATGACATGTGGCGTTTTGGCGGTCTGCTGGGGCTCGACAGCAACGATGCCGGCAACGCGAGGTGGATAACAAGCGGTGGTGAAGGCGCTACCCCGTTGCTCGAATACGCGGACTATCCACTGGCGAAAAAGGTCGGCTTCCGGCTGCAGGTGAAAGAAGAGGGCAGGCCGGTGCCTGGGTACGGTGCCAATCCGACGCTCAGTTTCAAGGATCGCGGCATGGCCATGGTCGTTTCGATGGCGCGTCTGTTCGGACTGGACAGACTCACCGTACCCACGCAGGGTAACGCCGGTGATTCACTCGCCGACTATGCGGTGCGCGCGGGGCTGGCCGCAGCGATAGTGATGCCGGATGACACGCCGATGCCGGTGCTGGGACGGGTGGCAGCGCTGGCGCGCATGCATGAACGCATAGAGCTCGACCTGGTACAGGGCACGATCCGCGAAGCCGGGCAGCTGATGAAAGAAAAATACCTTCCACGGGGTTACTTCAATGTCGCGACTTTCCAGGAGCCGGGCTGGCGTATCGAGGGAAAGAAAACACTGGGTCTGGAGCTGGCTGAGCCGGTCAGCGCCGGTAGCCGGTGGGAATTGCCCGATGTCATCGTCTATCCGACGGGTGGCGGAACCGGCCTGCTCGGCATGTGGAAAGCATTTGATGAGTTACAGGCTCTCGGGCTGATCGACAGCCGCCGTCCGCGCATGGTGGCGGTGCAAAGCGATGAGACCGCCCCACTGGTCGAAGCAATGACGACGGGAGCCGACGATACCGCCGCTGTTGCTCCCGGTCATACTATTGCTACAGGACTCAATGTGCCCGGCGGTATCGGGCATTTTCGGGTGCTGCAGATCCTGCGAGCCAGCGACGGTGTGGCGGTGAGTGTCAGTGAGCAGGAAATTGCCACGTCCGTGGCGGCAACATGGCGGGACAAAGGCTGGTGGATTTCACCGGAAGGGGCGGCAAGCTTCGCAGCGCTGCCGCAGCTTGCGCAAAGTGGCGTGGTGCAAACAGGTCAGCGGGTCGTGTGCGTAAACACCGCGTCTCTGGAAAAATACCTGCCGGGCCTGCGTCACCTGCTGGTTTAGGCGCTCCGTCAGGTAACTTTGATTTCCTCAATCTGTTCCATCGTGCCGCTGGTTGTTTGCATGCCGCCTTCGATAACGGCGCCTTCGGCGACCGCGATGTTGGCGCCTGCCAGGCTGCCTTTGACCAGCGCACTGCGTGATACTTCGATGCGACCCTCGGCCAGCACATCGCCGTTGAGATTGCCGGCGATCATGACATCGGTCGCACGGATCGTCCCTTTGCAGCGGCCGGTATCAGTCAGCGTGACCGAGCCCTTGATCTCGCAGTCGCTGTCCAGCTCACCGCTGATGATGACATTCCCGGTGCCTTTCAGCCGCCCGGTAACACGCATGCCTTCGGCGATGACCGTAGTCTGCTGCGACGGCATTTCCTTTTCGCTGAAACGACGCTGTCTCTTCTGAGCCATTAGCCGTACCCCTCGTAAATGATTCGTCTAGTTTACACTGGCTGGCGGCCTGCGTGCGTGCAAGGCAGCAGGTCCAAGCCCCATTTCCCGCAGCAGGCGGTGTGCCCCGTCCACGGTCTCCATAATCCATAACACGTAGCGCATATCCACGCAGATGGTGCGCGTTATCTCCGGTTCGAAGTACCAGTCAGCATTGATCGACTCGTAGTTGCCGTCGAACAGCAGGCCCACGAGTTCGCCTTCGGCGTTCAGTACCGCAGAACCGGAATTGCCGCCGGTAGAATCGAGTGTGGCAAGAAAGTTGACCGGTACCGTGCCGAGTTCGGCGTCGGCGAATACACCAAAATGCTCGCGACCGATGGCCGCCAGCAGCGCCGCCGGCGCGTCGAAAGGTGCCTGCCCGGTGTGTTTGGCGGCAACACCGGCAACCGTTGTGAACGGCGTATAGCGAACACCGTCGCGTGGCTGGTAACCGGTTACCTGGCCAAAGGTTACGCGTAATGTGCCGTTGGCGTCCGGGTACAGCGGCTTACCCTGTTGCTTTAACCATTGCCCCAGCGCCTCCATGTATTGCGAACGCGCCAGCTGGAATCGTCCCTGGAAACGTTTCTCGGTTTCTTCGCGTGCCAGGTCGTCGGCATAGAGTTTGACTGCGAGACGAATGAAGGGGTCCTCGCTTGATTCCAGCGAATCCGGTGAGGCCTGCATGAGTTCGATGCGAGTCGCTGTATCGCCCAGCCTTGTCCGCGAGTACATGTCGTCCGCAAGGCGACCGATACGTTTGCTGTCGAACTTTTTGCCGTCGAGATCAAACCACCGGTCGAGTGGCGCAACACGCTGGTCGGCCTGCAGCTGTTCGTTGTAAAGCGCCAGGTGATGCAGTAACAGCGCCTGGTCTGCCTGCGCATCGAAGGAGCTTTCGATACGTTCGAGACTTTCACGTATACGCGGCCAGTCGCGTTCCTGGTAGCCTGGTTCACGACCGGCGTCCGGCTTTTCCTTTTCCTTGCTCAAGCGGTATATCCGGGTAGCAGCCGTAAGCAGCGTGGCCCGGCGGCGCAGGAAATCCCGGTAATACATCCGTTGTTCGCGACCGCTGCGATATTCACTTACCAGCTTGTCGAGGTCAGCCAGTGGCGCGTTTGCAAATTCCTGCTGTTCCAGCCACAGGCTCAGCTCGCGCTCACGCTGTTTCTTGCGTGCAACAAGACCGCTGCGATCGAATCCCTCGATCATGCCGCCGTAGTTCTTGATGACGTTGTTGAGGCCCTGTACCAGCGAGTTGTACTTTATTGCGGCGTCTGGCCGCTGCGCGGTCTGGTCGTTGATCAACCCGAGCATTTGCTCGTAAAGCTGCTTGCGTAGCGGGTAATACCAGCGGCTGATCTGGGCAGCTTCGCTGGCGAGGCGGTGACGATAAGTCTGACCCGGGTAGCCCAGCGCCATGGTGAAATCGCCTTCCGCAAGGCCGCCGGTGGCGACGGTCAGGTGATGTTCGGGCCGGTACGGTTCGTTGTCACGCGAGTAGGCTGCCGGTTTGCCGTCGGCGGCAACATAGGCGCGCAGGAACGAGTAGTCGCCGGTGTGTCTTGGCCACATCCAGTTATCGATGTCGCCGCCAAACTCACCAATATTGCGAGCAGGTGCATATACCAGCCGCACGTCGAGAATTTCCAGCTGCCGGATCAGGAAAAATGACAGGCCATCGAAAAATGCGTGCACCTTGCAGCGGTAGCGCGGCTCGTTTTCGCATTCAGCGACCAGTTCTTTCTCGCGCGACTCGAGTGTTTGTTTGCGTAGCAGGCCGTCTATGCCGTCGTCCAGACCACCCAGCATCTTTGTTGATACATCTTCGACCTGCACAGTCACAAGGATGCGCTGCCCCGGACCGCCCGGCAGCTCTTCGTCGTACGCTTCGGCAAGGTAACCGCTTTCGATCAGGTTTGAATCGGGCGTCGAGTTGTGTTGCAGGATTTGTTGCACGCAGTGGTGGTTGGTGACAACCAGTCCTTCCGGCGAGACAAACGATGCCGAGCAGTAGCCCAGCCCGACGATCGCGCCCATCGGGTAATCCGTCAGGTCGCTCAGGTCTTGTGGCGGGATCTTCAGGCCAGCCTGTTTGAGCTGCGCCGCCAGCTGTGGCAACTGGCGCGGTTGCCACATGCCCTCGTCGGCATGCGCGGCACACAGCAGTATCAGCAGCAGTAGCGCGGGGTATCGGCTCATCGTTTTAAAAAAAATCTGCCGGGTCGCGAAGTTTAGCGCACTTGGTGGTTGTGCTCAGCCTATCCGAGCACTGCCTTCCAGCGGCTCAGCCAGTTAGGCACATCGGCACCCCGCATCGGGCGCGAGATGAAATAGCCCTGGCCTTCATCGCAACCCAGCTCCGAAATCAGGTCCCAGTCTTCCTGGCGTTCGACTCCTTCGGCTACGAGGTGCAGGCCGAGTTTCTGGCCAAGAGCGATACTGGATTCGACGATATAGCGCGCCTCTGCGTCATTCGCGGCATCGCGAATAAAAGACTGGTCGAGCTTCAGTTCGCTGAACGGGATCGTCTTGAGCTTCAGCATGGTCGAATAGCCGGTACCGAAATCATCGATCGACAGCGAAAAGCCCTTCATGCGTAACCGGGTCAGAATCTCGAGCATCGCCAGGGGGTCTTTGGTCAGCCAGCTCTCGGTGATTTCGATCACCACCTGGTGCGGCAGGATGCCTGCTTTGCGCGTCTGCTCCTCGAACCACTCCGGCAGGTCATAGTCGCCCAGCGACCGGGTCGACACGTTCACGGCGACTTTCAGGCGCAGACCGGCGTCGAGCCATTCCGCGCACTGGTGAAATGCATGGTGAATTATCTTGGCTGTCAGCGGGCCGATCAGGTCGTGTTTCTCAGCAGTGCTTATAAAGTGCGCCGGCGACAGCAGGCCGCGCTCGGGGTGCATCCAGCGCGCCAGCGCTTCGACTGCCACGAACTCCAGCGACTTGACCTGGATTTTTGGCTGGAAGTGCACGATAAACTCATCGGCTTCTATCGCCCGGCGCAACTCTGGTTCGTCCACTGGCTCTATCTGCTTTTTGGCCGTTTTTTTCGGCAGCGGTGGTGGCTCGGTGGTGACGATATCCAGCAGCTCGCTGACTTCGAAGGGTTTGCGCAGGCTGCCGAGCAGGCGCAGTCCGCGTCCGGTGGCAAGCCGTTCGGCGGCCCCCAGAATTCGCGATTCAACGTTACTGATCAGCACGATCGACGCCTGGCATTTTTTCTCTGCCAGCTCGTGCATCACCTGGATGCCGTCGCGCTCCGGCATCATCAGGTCGAGCAGTACAATCGAGTGCTGATCGGTCAGTTCGCGAAAGAATACATCCGGGTTTCGCGCTACCGTCGGGGAAAAGCCGGCACGGCGCAGCGCCGCCGCCATGAAGGCAGCCATTTCCGCGTCGTCGTCGAGGACGATGACCCACGGCTTGGTATCGACGGTGGACGTTGTTTCCATAAACTACCCAGGTTCCGGCAGACGGAGTGTGGCGCTGCAGCCGCTTTCGCTGAAGGACCTGGTTCGCGCTTTTTGGCTCAAGTGCCGGCGCCGGCCAGTGCAGTGCAACAAAGTGTTATGCTAGGAACAGACCCGAGGCGGCCGCGAGCGAGAGCGCAATGGTGACCCATGCCACTCATTTTCATGACCTGAGCAGTGACACGCGTCACCTGGAAGAACTGTTTACCAAACAGAAACAGGCATTTAGGCAGTCACCCAACCCGTCACTGGCCGACCGGCGCGACGCCCTCGATCGCCTCATCGAGGTTCTGGCTCGCGATGCTGCCCGTATCGCAGAGACGATATCGGCAGACTTCGGGTGCCGAGCCCAGGCAGAAACCCTGTCCGCCGAGATTATGGTAAGTCTCGAGGGCCTGCGTTACGCCCGGCGGCACCTGCGCCGCTGGATGCGACCGAAGCGGGTCGGTGTCGGGCGCATGATGCTGTCGACACGAGCGTGGAAGGAGTATCAGCCGAAAGGCGTGGCCGGCATCATTGCACCGTGGAATTATCCGTTGCTCATGGTCATCAGCCCGCTTACTTATGCCCTGGCGGCTGGCAACCGGGTAATGGTCAAACCGTCCGAATTCACGCCTCGCACCAGCGAACTGATTGCCGCGATGCTGGGCGAGGTGTTCGATGAAGATCACGTTGCCGTGATCACCGGTGAAGCCGACGTTGGCATTGCATTTTCGCGGCTGCCCTTTAATCACCTGCTGTTCACCGGTTCGACAGGTGTCGGCCGGCACATCATGCGGGCGGCAGCCGAAAACCTGACACCGGTTACGCTGGAACTGGGCGGTAAATCCCCGACTGTGATTACCCGCGGTATCGATATGTCGATGGCTGCGGAACGAATCTGTTTTGGCAAGGCGCTCAATGCCGGCCAGACCTGCACCGCGCCGGACTATGTGTTGTGTCCGCATGACCTCCAGGACGAATTTGTTACTGCTATGCAGGCAGCGTTCGCAAAAATGTATCCGACATTGGCCGACAATGATGATTACAGCTCTGTCGCCAGCGATCGGCAGTACGAGCGGCTGCAGGACCTGCTGCACGATGCGCTGACCAAAGAAGCGAAGATTGTCGAGATCAATCCGGCCAAAGAAAAACTCTCGCATGAGTCACGCAAGATGCCGCTTTATGTCCTGCTTGATGTGCACGATGACATGCGGGTAATGCAGGATGAAATTTTCGGACCACTGCTGCCGGTTGTGTCCTACGACAGCATCGACGATGCGATCGACTACATTAACGCTCGGCCACGGCCGCTGGCGCTGAATATTTTTGACAATGACGCCGGCCGAACCCGCCGGGTAATCGAGAACACGCATTCCGGTGGCGTATGCATCAACGATGCAGTAATGCACGTCGCGGTCGATGACCTGCCGTTCGGCGGCACCGGCGAATCCGGCATGGGGCGTTATCACGGCGAAGAAGGATTTGCCACGTTTTCCAACGTGCGCGGCGTATTCCGCCGGCCACGCTGGCTGAATACGGCGCGGGTGTTGTATCCGCCGTATGGCACGAAATTACAGGAGTTTATGCACCGCTTTACGCTGCGCTGATAGTGCAGCGCACCATATTCAGGCGGGGTTCAGCCGGGCCCGCTAGAGTTACCGCATGAACAAGTTACTGCTTTCGGCAATGCTGGCCGCGTTGCTGCCCCTGTCGATGCCGGATGCCACGGCTGGTGAAACCAGGTTTCGTGACGTCGCACCGCGCTCCGAGCATTCGCGTCACCAGACAAACCGTCACCAGACAAACCGGCACCAGACAAACCGGCACCAGACAAACCGGCATCGCAGCTCCCGCTACGACCGCTACCGTCCAAACCGCCAGTACCGCAGCTCGCGCTATCGTTACCGGCCACATTCAAACTACGTCTATCGCCCATTCCCGCCCCCGGCGCGATACTCGAATCATTACCGCTACAGTCGTTACCACTATGATCCTTTCTATGATCACTACTGGCGCGGCGGCGACGGGCTGCGGATTTCCCCGCATGGCCTGACGATCTTCCTCGATCTCGACGACTGAACCGGCGATAGATTACTATCGGCAGTCATGACTGCCAGGGACAAGGAGCTCGAGGCACTGCGGCGCCAGCTCGCTGAACAACGCGCCGAAGCGACGGCCAACGAACTGATCCTGAAACGCGCGCAAAGCCGTGAGCTGAGCGTGCTCGAAGCTACCTCTCTGCTGTCTCTTTTCGAATTCCTGACAGTCGGGCTCGGCGACTCCTACGGCATACCGGCCTGCACTGTCGTGCTGTGCGATCCGGAGCACGAAGTTCGCCATCTGCTTTCGGCCCTGAATAATTCCTCCGTGCCACCGGGCGTCTTTCTGGTCGATCAGTTACGCGACGTGCCTGGTCTTTACGAAGGCCTCAACAAACCCTGGCTCGGGCCGGTTTCCGACCTTCATCGGCAAGTTTTCCCGCGCGGCGCCGACGTGCGCAGCGTGGCGATTGTTCCCCTGATGCGTGACAGGTTTGTCATGGGCAGCCTGAATCTGGGTGCCGGCGATGCTGCACGATTCACCGCGGATCATGCGACTGACATACTCGAGCACCTGGGTGTCATTGCTTCCTTTGCCCTGGAGAACGCAGTCAACCGTGCGCGCCTGCGCCTCAGCGGCCTGACCGACGCACTGACCGACTGGCACAACCGGCGCTATCTCGAGGTGCGCCTGGTGGAAGAACTGGCGCGTGCGCAACGCAATCGCCAGACGCTTGGCTGCCTGATGATCGATATCGATCACTTCAAGGAGGTCAACGACACTCATGGACACATGGTCGGCGACGAGGTGCTGCGGGAAGTGGCGCGCAGGGTTGCCACACAGGTGCGCGGCAGCGACGTCGCCGCACGCTTCGGGGGCGAGGAGTTCGTCGTTTTGCTGCCGGATACCGGCGAGCGGCTGGCACGAAACCTCGCCGAGCGGGTACGCCGGGTCGTCCGCGCAACGCCGGTCCAGGTCAGCGACGACCTGGCGATGACCGTGACGATTTCGGTCGGGGTTGCCGCCGTCAGCCCGCAGCGTCACGGGGATCCGCGGGCCCTGAGCAAATCGCTGCTCGAAACGGCCGATGCCGCCATGTATCGGGCGAAAAAGACCGGCCGGGACCGGGTTTTATCGGCCCGATCGGTTCCAATTGCAAATGAGATTGATTAGCATCTAGACCCTTTCGCTGTCACCGGACCCCCGCCCATGCCGATCCGTCTGCTGCTCCTGCTGCCAGTCTGGCTGGCCGCTGCCTGCGCTCCGTCTGCCGAGCAGGTGGTGGTTTATTCATCCCGTGCCGAACAACTGATTCAGCCGTTACTCGAGCGTTACGCGGCAGAGTCCGGCGTCAGGATCAGCTGGATTACCGACAAGGAAGGGCCGTTAATGCAACGGCTCATCGCCGAGGGTGACCAGACACCCGCTGACCTGCTTCTTACCGTGGATGCGGGCAACCTGTGGCTGGCTGCGGAGGAGGGGTTGCTGCAACCGGCCGGCTCGACGCTGCTGGAGAAAAACATTCCGGCCCACCTGCGTGACGCCGACGGACGCTGGTTCGGGCTGTCCGTGCGCGCGCGCACCGTTGCTTACAGCACCGAACGTGTTGATCCGCAGCAGCTGGGCAGCTATGCCGGACTCGCTGAACCGAAGTGGCGTGGCCGGCTGTGTCTGCGTACGGCGAAAAAGGTCTACAACCAGTCACTGGTGGCAATGATGATCGCCGAACATGGCGAGCCGAAAACCGAGCAGATTGTGCGCGGCTGGGTTGCCAATCTCGCGGCCCCGGTGTTTTCCAGCGACACCCGTTTGCTGGAGGCAATCGTAGCGGGCCAGTGTGATGTTGGTATCGTCAATACTTATTATTACGGCCGTCTGCAAAAACAGAATCCGCAAATACCCCTGGCGTTGTACTGGCCGGACCAGGATGGCAGCGGCGTCCATGTCAATGTGTCCGGTGCGGGGGTCGTACGCCACAGCGATAACCCGCAGGCTGCAGTAGCCCTGCTTGAGTGGCTCAGCTCGGCGGAAGCGCAAAAAGAGTTTGCCGCCATCAACCTGGAGTACCCCGCCAACTCCGCGGTCAGCCCCGACCCGCTGGTGGCGCAATGGGGCAGCTTCAGGCAAAACGTGATCAACGTCAGCCGCGCAGGCGAACTGCAGGCGGCATCGGTCCGGCTGATGGAGCGCGCCGGTTATCGCTAGGCTGCGTACAACGTGAGCGCGGTGGCAGCAGCGTTGCCGGGTCGCCCTGCGGGTCGCGCCGGCTGGACCCTGGCGGCATGGCTGATTGCGCTGCCCACGCTGGCAGCGCTGGCGGTAGTGGTGACGGCGCTGCTGCATCCCGATACTGAAATAATCAGCCACCTGGCGAAATACGTGCTGCCACGAGTTGCCGTCAACACTGTGCTTCTGGTCGCCGGCGTTGCTTTGTTCAGTGCAGTTATCGGAGCGGGCCTTGGCTGGCTCACGGCAATGTGCAATTTTCCCGGACGCAGCTTTTTTGCCTGGGCCCTGCTGCTGCCGATGGCGTTACCCGGTTACGTCATGGCGTTTGTGGCAATCGGCGTGCTTGAGTATGCCGGCCCGCTGCAGACGCTGGCGCGTGACTGGATTGGCAGCTCCGCCTGGTTCCCGCAGGTGCGTTCACGCGGCGGGGTTATCGTGATCATGTCGCTGGCGCTTTACCCTTATGTGTATCTGCTGGCGCGTAACGCATTCCTGACGCAGGGAAAGCGGGCGCTTGAGGTCGGACAGACGCTGGGGCTCAGTCGGCGCCAGAGTTTCTTCCGGGTTGCTCTGCCAATGGCGCGGCCCTGGATTGCCGGCGGGCTGATGCTGGTGGTGATGGAAACGCTGGCTGACTTCGGCACGGTATCGGTATTCAACTACGACACATTTACAACCGCCATCTATACGTCGTGGTTCGGGCTGCATTCGGTGACTTCCGCTCTCCAGCTGGCCTTCTTCCTGCTGCTGCTGGTTTTTGCAGCCGTGATTCTCGAACGCAGGCTGCGGCGTGGTGCGGCGTATACGAGTAATCTCGCGCCGCCAGCGGCCCGGGTGGACCTGGCGGGCTGGACGAAGTGGGCAGCGTTCACCGCGGCTACAGTAGTCTTTGCCGCCGGCTTTGCGTTGCCTTGCCTCCAGCTCGTCATATGGACGCTGCAGGGTGTACAGCCCGACTTCCGCTTCGCCGGTATCGCGTTGCGCACCGTGCTGCTGGCAGCATCCGCGGCCATGTCGATTACGGCTGTTGCCCTGATGCTGGTTTACGCAATCCGAAATGCGGGCAGGTTGGCACGCTTGGCAGGACGGGTAGCCACGCTCGGTTATGCCCTGCCGGGCACGGTGCTTGCCGTGGGTATTTACTCCAAGTTGACCTGGCTGAACGGCCTGGTCAATGACCTGTTCGCGCTGCTTGCAAGCGCGCCCCCGCGTCTTTACCTGCAGGGAACGATTGCCGCGATGCTACTGGCCTACCTGGTGCGTTTTCTCGCGGTCGCGTTTCAATCAGTCGATGCAGCGATGCAGAGAATCACACCAAACATGGATGAATCGGCGCGTCTGCTCGGAGTGGCGGGGTGGCGTTTGTTAGGGCGCGTTCATGTGCCGCTGTTGCGTGGTGGCCTGCTGACCGCACTTATTCTTGTTTTTGTTGATGTGCTGAAGGAAATGCCTATCACGCTGATGACCCGGCCGTTCGGCTGGGATACGTTTGCCGTTCGGGTCTATGAAATGACATCGGAAGGAATGTGGCAGGAGGCTGCCTTGCCTGCGCTGGCGATTGTGCTGGTCGGAATATTGCCTGTGGTTCTTGTAGTGAAAGCTTCAGCTTATGCGGCTGCAACTCGATAAGGTTCAACAAGGTTATGCGGGGCAGCCGGTGTTGCGCGGGCTGAGCCTCGAGCTGGCATCCGGCGAAATTGGCTGCCTGCTGGGGCCCAGCGGTTGTGGCAAGACTACGGCGTTGCGTTGTATCGCCGGTTTTGAACCGTTGCAGGCGGGCGCGATACACATCGGCGACAAGCTTGTCAGCAGCCCGGATGTCTGCGTACCGCCACAGCAGCGTCACGTCGGCATGGTATTCCAGGAAGCGGCATTGCTGCCGCATCTGTCAGCTGCAGAAAATGTCGCGTTCGGACTGCACCGGCTCGATGCTGCACAACGCACCCGGCGTGTCAGCGATTATATGGAGATGGTTGGCCTGACCGGCGTCGGAAAACGCTATCCACACGAAATGTCCGGCGGGCAGCAGCAGCGTGTTGCGCTGGCGCGCGCGCTGGCGCCGGGGCCTGGCCTGCTGCTGCTCGATGAGCCGTTTGCCAATCTCGATGCTGCCCTGCGTGAACGGCTGGGTCACGAACTGCGTGAAATCGTGCGGCAGACCGGCGTCACCACCCTGATGGTTACTCATGATCAGGCCGAAGCGTTCATGCTTGCCGACCGGATCGGACTGATGCGCAGTGGCGCGATTGCGCAGTGGGACACGCCGCAGGAAATCTATCGAAATCCCCGCGACCGCGATGTGGCGGCTTTTGTCGGTCAGGGCGTGTTTCTAACCGGTGTAGTAGCAGATGAAAAAGTCGTCGAGGTCGCCGGGTTGAGAATTGCCGCCGCAGCCAATGGCTACGAGATCGGCGACCGGGTTGATGTGTTGTTACGACCAGGCGATGTTGTCATTGAGCCATCCGGGGCCGAGGCACACGTGATCGACAAGGTTTTTCGGGGCGCGACGGTTATATATACCCTGCAGCTGGCAACGGGAGAGCAGGTGCTGGCTGAGTGGGATGCTGAGAATGATTTCGGTATTGATGCGGTTACCCGGATTGGAATCAAGCCTGGGAATCGCCTGTTATTTCGTGCGAGTTAGCCGGTCTTGTGCGCTGATGTTAGCGCCGCTGTGTGCACTGGCGCAGGGCGGAGCTACCGGGAACGACATCAGCGCTGCTTACTACGCGGCTGATGTGGCGCGGTTGGAGCAGTTGCAGGGCTCGGTTGCAGCCGATACCTACCTTGCGGCACTTCTGGACTGGCGCCTCGGCAGTGTCTTGTCTGGAATGGGCGATGCCAATGCAGCGGATGTTGTCTGGCAGCGCGGTCAGGCTGCGCTGGAGCGGCAGGTCGATGAAGATCCCGGGTCAGCCAGGTCATGGGCACTGCTATCGGCAACGCTGGGCGCGCGCATTGCGGTCAAGCCGGGGCCGCGCGGCATGAAAATGGGGTCGGCATCGGGGCGCGCGGGCAAGCGCGCAGCAAAACTCAGTCCGGAAGATCCCTTTGTTTTAATGGTCAACGGTATTAACAAGTACCACACGCCACGTTTGTTTGGTGGTGGAATGAAACGGGCGCTCAGATTCCTGGATGCCGCACTGCCGCGGTTGTCCACTGCAGACAAACACCTGCTGCCAGACATCCTGGTCTGGCGTGCTCAGGTACTGCACCGGCTTGAACGCGAATCCGCTTGTGACGATCTGGCAAAAGCTTTGGATGTGACGCCGGTTTTCGTGCGGGCGCAACAGTTGCAGGTCGAGTTCGCCTGTTCGGAGTGACCTCAGGAACTGCGCCGGCCCATCAGGTAAAGGAATAGCGGCACGCCGAGTAGCGCGGTGATAGCGCCGACCGGAAGCTGGCGTGGCGCGGCTACCGTCCGCGCGGCGGTGTCGGCCGCCACCAGCAGTATCCCGCCGAGCAGTGCGCTGGCGGGCAGCACGATGCGGTGGTCGGATCCGGCCCGCAGACGAACCAGGTGCGGGACCAGCAGGCCGACAAAACCAATTGTGCCAGCCGTTGTCACCGCCACTGCCGTGATCAGGGCGCTGAGCACGTAGATCACAAATCGCATTCGTGCGACTTCCACACCAAGAGTCATCGCCTGGGTCGTTCCGCCGGCAAGGACATTGAGGGGGCGTGCAATAAGCATTGCAAACGTGACAGCGACAACAAGCACCAGCCATTCGTCGAGTGGCTGGTCGGCAAAAGAGAAGTCGCCGAGCAGCCAGAAGATCATGCTGCGCAAGCCGGTGTCTGTTCCAAGCGACAGCAGCAGGCTGATGATCGCGCCGAATCCCGCCGCGATAACGACGCCGGTCAAAAGCAGCCGGTTGCCGTTCCATGCGCCGCTGCCCCGACTCAGGGCAAAAACTATCCAGGTGGCTCCAAGGGCGCCGGCGAAGGCTGCCGAGTCAACCCAGATTCCTCCCAGGCCCAGCATGATGGCGCTCAGGGCGGCGACGGCAGCGCCACCGGAAACTCCGAGTATGTAAGGATCTGCCAGGGGGTTACGCAGCAGCACCTGCATCAGGGCGCCGGCAAGGGCCAGCAGGCCACCGGTGGCAAACGCCGAAAGCGCCCGCGGCAGGCGCAGCTCCAGGACCAGCATGCGGGCTCGCTGGCTGCCGTTCCCGCCGAGTACTTCGAAGATTTCACCGAGCCGCAGCGGCACGCTGCCGATAGCGGCAGCGGCGAACAGTGCTGCCAGGGACAGCGCCAGCAGCGGGACGATGACGGTGATGAGCCTGCGCTGCATGAATCTATAAGAAATGTGTCATGAGGCAAATGGAGTGGCCGGCAGTATGGCAGGCCCGCGAGGCGTGTGGAAGAATCAGCGCCCATGTTACGGGTGGCCCTTGATGTCTGATTTGATTGACTCCGACGGCTACCGGGCCAATGTGGCGATAGTCCTGACAAACGAGAACCGCCAGGTTTTCTGGGCTGGCCGGGCCGGACGGCGCGGCTGGCAGTTTCCGCAGGGCGGTGTCGAGAAAGATGAAACCCCGCTTGCCGCAATGTATCGCGAACTCGAGGAAGAAATCGGGTTGCGCGAAGACGATGTGGAGCTGCTGGGGCAAACAAGCGACTGGCTCAGGTACGATTTGCCGGAACGCTACCGCCGATCACGTTCATACCCGGTATGCGTTGGACAGAAGCAACTCTGGTACCTGCTGCGGCTGAATTCTGATATCGATGCCATTTGTTTCGATACAGGCGACAAGCCCGAATTCGACCGCTGGTGTTGGGTAGATTTCTGGTATCCGCTACGCAAGGTGATTTTTTTCAAACGCCAGGTCTATCGCCAGGCGCTGGAGGAGCTGGGCAACCATCTGTTTGATGGCAACCCGCCGCCAAAGCGTGGCTCGAAAAGACGATCCAGAATTACCCGCGTCGAACTCTGCTAGTTTCAGAACGGCTTGACGATTGCCAGAACCACTATGGCTATCAACAGTAACGACGGCACCTCGTTAAAGTAGCGGTACCAGGTCTCGCTCCTGGTGTTTGTTCCGGCCTTGAATCGAGCTGCCAGCAGACCGCACCAGGCGTGGTAACCGATCAGCAGCACCACCAGCGCCAGCTTCAGGTGCATCCAGCCCAGTCCGAGCAGCGCCGGCCGCTGCAGCAACAGCCAGACGCCAAACAGGGCCGTCAGGGCGCCGCCAATTGTCATCAATACCAACAGCCTGCGCTCCATGATGCAGAAACGCTGGTGACTGACCTGGTCGGTGGTAGTCGCGTGGTAGACAAACAGGCGCGGCAGGTAGAACAGGCCGGCGAACCAGGTCACCATGAAAATAACGTGAAAAGCCTTGATCCAGAGCATATTAGGGTCCCGGCGAAGAAGCTGCCGATAATGTGAACTGACTGCTGTTGCTTTCGATTACCGCCGCGCTACCATGACCGGCACCCCTGATCGGCACTGCCAGCGCAAGATGCATAAGAGCAAACTCGTTGTCAAACCACACCGGCCGCGACGCGTACGCGTCATGTGGGCGCTGCTGGTGCTCGGCGCGCTTGTCGGCGGGTTCCTGCTGCTCGAATATGGCCAGTATCGCGGTGGCTTCAATCGCGGTGCCATGACTCGGGATATCGAGCAGCTGAACAACGAAATCGCTGCGCTGACGGCCGAGAATGACCGTCTGCGTGAACGCATTGCGTTACTGGAGACGTCGCTGCAGGTCGATCATGAGGCCTATAACCAGGTCGAGGATACCCTGGCAGACCTGCAGCAGGAGATTCAGAAGCAGCGCGAGGAACTGGCTTTCTACCGCGGCATCGTCAGTCCGCCGGATGCGACCGGGCTGCAGATACGCGAGTTCCAGCTTAGCGCCGGGCCGCAGAACAGCCGTTATCGCGTGCGTCTGGTGCTGGTTCAGGCCAGCAAGCATGATCGGCGGGTTTCCGGTGTAGTAAGCTTGACGGTGGACGGAGCCGAGAACGGCGCACCGGTCACCTACGCGCTGGCCGAGTTGATGCCGCAGGAAGGCAAGCCACTGGATTTTTCGTTCCGTTATTTCCAGGATCTCGAGAGGGACCTGGTTCTGCCGGAGCATTTTGTGCCCGACCGGGTAAATGTGGAAGTTAATCCACGCGGTCGTGGCGCCAAGGTTATACGCCAGTCCTATGACTGGGCTGTGCAGCAAAGTTAGGAGATGAGCATGTTGGGTCGTAACAGCAATAGCAGCAGTGGCACCAAGCGCAAGAGCGCCAACATCGATACGCTGGTCGGCAGCAAGAGCCGGGTCTCGGGCGACGTCGAGTTCAGCGGCGGCTTCCACGTTGATGGTTACATCAAGGGGAACATCAGCGCCGATCCGGAGTCCGATTCAGTATTGAGCATCAGCGAACACGGCACCGTCGAAGGCTCGGTCAGTGTGCCGCATGTCATTCTGAACGGCACGGTCAAAGGTGATGTCACTGCAAAGGAACGCGTCGAGCTTGGTGCAACGGCCCGGGTTATTGGTAACGTGTTTTACAACCTTATTGAAATGGCTATCGGAGCTGAGATAAACGGCAAGCTGATTCACCAGCCAAAAGGTCAGCCTACTTTGGTCGATATGTCGGCCAAACAGGACGACAAGCTGGTGCGGGTTGGCGGCGGAAAGTAACAAGTCAATGAATGCATCGGCAGAAACGCCGCTGGTATTTACCCAGGCGGCAGCACAGAAAGTAGGCCAGTTGATTACCGAAGAGGGTAACGACGCCCTCAAGTTGCGGGTGTTTATTTCCGGTGGCGGCTGCTCCGGCTTTCAGTACGGTTTCACCTTCGACGAGAACGTCGAGGAAGGTGATATGCGAATCGAGAAAGAGGGCGTAACCTTGCTGGTCGATCCGATGAGTATCCAGTACCTCGCTGGTGCCGAGATCGATTACAAGGAAGACCTGGAAGGCGCCCAGTTCGTCATTCGCAATCCCAATGCGACCACGACCTGCGGTTGTGGCTCATCGTTTTCGGCCTGAAACAGCCGGGCGAGACGCCGGCGCAGAACCACTGATTTTCTCATGAGCAGGAACCTGTCCCGGCAGGTGCTTGCTGCCGTCGATCTCGGCTCCAACAGCTTCCACATGGTTGTCGCGCGCTATGAGCACGGCCAGCTGCAGGTAATTGACCGGCTGCGCGAGATGGTGCGTCTTGCGGCAGGCCTGGACCGGCGCAGCAAGATTTCCAGGAAGGCATCTGACAGAGCGCTGAGGTGTCTCGCACGTTTCGGTCAGCGGCTGCGCGACATGCGTGCCGAAAGCGTCCGGGCGGTCGGTACCAATGCCCTGCGCAAGGCCAGGAACGCCACGGATTTCCTGCAGGCTGCAGAAGAGGCCCTGGGGCATCCTATTGAAGTGGTATCGGGTCGTGAAGAGGCACGGCTGGTTTACCTTGGGGCAGCGCATTCACTGCCGGAACAACCCGGTGCGCGATTGGTAGCCGATATCGGTGGCGGCAGTACCGAGCTGATCCTGGGCAGCGGTTTTGAGACTCGCGAGTTGTTCAGTCTTTATATGGGTTGCGTGAGTATCACCGAGAAATTTTTTCCCGGCGGCAAGATCAGCGCCAGGCGCTGGCAACGTGCCAGGCTGGCGGCTGCGATAGAGCTGGAGCCGGTGAAAGAGCAACTGCAGCGGCTTGGCTGGCAGCAGGTCGTTGGCACGTCCGGCACTATTCGCGCCGCCCGCAACGTGCTGCTCGAGCAGGGCTGGAGCGATGGACCGGTAACGCAACAGGGGCTGGCCAATATTGAACAGCACATGATCAGCCATGGTCATATCGACAAGCTGGAGCTGCAGGGCCTGTCGTCGCAGCGGGTTCCGGTGTTTCCCGGTGGGGCTGTCATTTTGCAGACAATGCTGGCAGAGCTGAATATTGACAGCATGCTGGTGGCCCGCGGTGCGCTGCGCGAGGGGCTGTTGTACGACATGCTGGGCCAGCTTGCCGACCGCGATGTACGTGATCGCAGCGTGCGTGCGCTGGAGCAGCGTTATCATGTTGATGTCGAGCATGGCGGGAGGGTAGAGCGTACCGCGCTGGCGCTGTTTGACCAGGTTGCCGATGACTGGCGCATCAATACTCCGTTCGAACGCAAATTGTTGTCGTGGGCGGCGCGGTTGCACGAAATGGGTCTGGGTATTGCGCATTCACAGTACCAGCGTCATGGCTGGTACCTGCTGGAAAACTCGGATGTAGCCGGCTTTTCCATTCGTGAGAAAACGCTGCTCGCACGACTGGTCTTGTGTCACCGGCGCAAGGTGCAGCAGCAGGAATTTCAGTCGCTGCCAAAACCATGGACTCGAAAACTGCCGCAGCTGGCAGTGCTGCTGCGTCTGGCTGTACTGCTGCACCGCGGCCGCAGCGCTAATTCGACCGCCCCACTCGAACTTGCTGCGAGAAAGCGGCGACTGAAATTGCGGGTTCCGGCGGCGTGGCTCGATAAACATCCGCTGACACGCGCAGATCTGCGTGCGGAAGCCCGTTACTTGCGGTCGATCAATTTTCGCCTGCAGATAGAGGCGACGTAACCGCAGTCAGCCGGCGCTGTAGATAGCGCCGAGAATGGCGGGCCGGGAGGCTCCGGTGACATCGATAATATTGCCGGCACGTCCGGCGAGTGTTTGCATCGCCAGCCAGGCAAAGGCCCCGGCCTCGACCCACTCCGGCGCAATGCCCCGAGACTGCGTTGTCTCGATGATGACTTGTGGCAAGTGGGCAGCAAGTCGCTGCATCAGGAAGGTGTTGTAGGCGCCGCCACCGCAGACCAGGCAGCGTTGCGCTGCCGGGGCATAAGTGCGCACGGCCTCGGCTACAACCAGTGCGGTCAGTTCTGAAAGAGTCGCCTGCACATCGGCCGGCTCGGGTGCAGCAGCCATTGATAGCAGGTGGCCAGTCAGCCAGGGCAGGTTGAACAGCTCCCGCCCGGTGCTTTTTGGTGGCGCCAGGCGGAAATATTCTTCAGACCTGAGCAGTGCCAGCAACTCGCTGTCGATAGTCCCCGACTGTGCCCAGGCGCCGCCATCATCAAATGGCTCGGCATGATGTTGACGCGACCAGGCATCCATCAGCACATTGCCGGGGCCGGTGTCATGGCCTGTGACGCTGCCGTCGGCATGCAAGGTTGTGATGTTACTCATGCCGCCAATATTGATGACGGCCTGTTCTTCGCCACTGCGGGCAAAAACCGCATGATGAAAAGCCGGGGCCAGCGGCGCGCCGTGCCCGCCCAGCGCTACATCGCGGCGTCGAAAATCCGCGATCGTCGTGATACCGGTGCGACTGGCAATAACATTCGGGTCGCCGATTTGCATCGTGAACCCCTGTGCGCCGGTTGGCCGATGGCGAATCGTCTGGCCGTGGCTGCCGATCGCGGTTACATCAGCCGCCGTCAGCCCGGCTGCCTCGAGCAGCGCGATCGCAGTTTCTGCGAAGCAGGCTCCCAGCGCTGTATCGATCTGTCCCAATTCATCCAGCGAAATTTTATCGGCATGGTCGACGAGATGCCGTAACCGCCCATGCAGCTCAGCCGGAAACGGGTGGCTGATGCCGCGTTCAAGGTGAAAGCTGTCGCTATGAGTGAGCAGGCCGGCATCGACACTGTCCATGCTGGTGCCCGACATCAGGCCGATATAGCGATATTCCCGCTGCTTCACTGTGGGTTGCTACTGGCAACCCGCAGCGTACGCCCAACGAGATCGAGTTGTTCAATAAGTGGGGTCGCGACTTCGGTGTAGAGCGCGCGGTACTTCTTGTCGACAGGCTGTGCTTTTGGCAGTTTGACGGTGCGCGGGTTTCGATGCACACCGCCAACACGGTATTCGTAGTGCAGGTGCGCAGCGGTTACGGTGCCAGTGGCGCCACTGTAGCCGATTACCTGGCCCTGTCTGACGCGGCGACCGGTGCGGGCCCGGCTATGAAATTTTGACATGTGTGCGTAAAGCGTCGTGATATTACCGCCGTGCTGCAGGATTACGGTGTTGCCGTAGCCGCCTTTTCGGCCACGGAAAATAACTTTGCCGTCGCCAGCCGCCTTGATTGCGGTGCCGGTCGGCGCGCTGTAGTCGACACCCTTGTGCGGCAGTACTTTCTTGTGCACCGGATGCATGCGGCGTGGATTGAAGCTCGATGTCACACGTGGGCTGATGGCGATCGGTGCACGCAGGAATGCCTTCTTGACGTTCAGCCCGTCGGGTGTGAAGTAGCCGGCTTCGCCGTCGGGGTCTTCGAAGCGAATAGCGCGAAAAGTCTTGCCGCCGTTGGTAAATTCTGCGGCCAGCACTTTGCCGTCGCGCAGTTTCTCACCGTCCTGCCAGATTTCTTCGTACAGCATGGTGAATCTGTCACCAGAGCGGATATCGAGCACGAAGTCTATGTCCCAGGCAAATATGCCCGCCAGGTTCATTATTAAAGTGTCAGAGATGCCGGCCTTCTGTGCCGCGAGAAACAAGGAAGAATCGATCGCGCCGTGTGCATGCGCGATGCGTTTCTCGACCGGGTTGACTACCATCGATGCAATGAAGTTTTCGCCGTCGCGTTCGACAGTCAGTGCACGCTCATCATCGATGGTGCGTCGTAGTTGCAGCACATCGCCCAGCTCATGCCTGATTGAAATGCGGTCGCCGGGACGTAGCAGGTGCAAGTGCTCGCGAGCGTCGTCCAACTGCAGAATCTCGGCAAGATCCGAACGGTTGAGCTTGTTGGCAGCGAACAACTGATCGAGAGTGTCTCCGGATGCAATTTCGAATTGCACCCGGTCGGGCGCATCGACAGGCGTCGCCGGAACAACTGCAGCCTCCTGGCGCGGCTGTGGCAACGGCAGGGTCATGCTGGTAGTAGCTGAGGGTACAGGCGCGCCGGAGACAGATTCGCCGGGCAGGCGCAGCTTGAGGCTGGTGGTCTCGGGTTCGGGTTGCTGCAATTCGATTGCGGGCACTGCAGCGGTTTTCGGCTGGCTGCGTTGCGTGCCGCCGGCATCGTGCAGCAGCGTGAGGTACAGGGTGGCTGCGGCGGCAGCTGCCACGATGCCAAACAGCAGCCACTTGCTCGTGCGCGGCCGTGCGGGCCCGGCATAATCGAGCTTTCCCTTATAATCGTGACGGATGCGACTGGGGGCCCGGCTCACAGAAATTCCTGAAAAACTGAAGCATGTTACATTACCGCCCGCTTTCGGGGTGGTCAACGTTAGCGCTTGATTTGTCAGCGGAAAGACATGGCGAGAAACATAGAAAAACAACTGCAGTTGATCCGGCGCGGTGCCGACGAGATCCTGGTGGAAGAAGAGCTGGCCGAACGGCTCGGCAGCGGTCGGCCGCTGCGAATCAAAGCCGGTTTCGATCCGACGGCCCCGGACCTGCATCTCGGTCATACGGTCCTGATCAACAAGCTGGCGCAATTCCAGCAGCTGGGGCACGAAGTTATCTTCCTGATCGGTGATTTCACCGGGATGATCGGGGACCCCTCTGGCAAGAGCGCCACCCGGCCGCCATTAACGCGCGAGCAGGTGATCGAGAACGCCCACACCTATGAAAAGCAGATTTTCAAGATCCTCGACCCCGAGCGCACACTGATTGAGTTCAATTCCAGCTGGATGGGCGAGATGCGCGCTGCCGGCCTGATCGAGCTGGCTGCAAAACATACCGTGGCACGGATGCTCGAGCGGGACGATTTTGCCAAGCGCTACAAGTCCGGCCAGGCGATTGCCATCCACGAATTCCTGTACCCGCTGGTCCAGGGATATGACTCGGTCGCACTGCGTGCCGATGTCGAGCTGGGCGGAACCGACCAGAAATTCAACCTGCTGGTTGGTCGCCAGCTGCAGCAGGCGTATGGCCAGTCACCACAGATAGTCCTGACCATGCCACTGCTTGAAGGGCTGGACGGTGTGCAGAAGATGTCCAAGTCACTGGGCAATTACATCGGCATCGATGAGCCGGCCGACGAGATGTTTGGCAAGATCATGTCGTTGTCCGACGATTTGATGTGGCGTTACTTCGAATTGCTCAGCTTCGAAACCGATGAAGTTATCAATGGCTACCGCAAGGACATAGATGACGGGGGTAATCCCCGCGATGTGAAGTTTGCGCTTGGACGGGAGATCGTCAGTCGATTCCACGGCGACGGTGCCGGCGATAAGGCGCAGCAGGCGTTTGTAGACCGGTTCCAGAAAAATCGTATGCCGGACCAGATGCCGGAGTGCGAGCTGCAAAGCGAAAACGGCCAGCTTGGAATTGTCGCCGCCCTTACCCGGTCCGGTGTGACTGCAAGCAATTCGGAGGCGGTGCGGATGATAAAACAGGGTGCCGTTCGCGTTGACGGTGATCGAATAGAGAATCGCGAGACCATGCTCGCGCCGGGTACTTATGTCATACAGGTTGGAAAACGGCGTTTTATCCGGGCAACCCTTACCTGACCGTCGGGTTATGTTGTCTTGCGCCCCGGCAACGATTCCCGGGCTGTAACATGCTTCACATTAACCCGTTAAATCTACTTAAAAGAGGGTAAGAAAAATGTTGAAGCGATTAATGCCGCTGCTGGTCGGGATGCTGCTGTGGTCTGGGGCCAATGCTGCCCTGGAGCAGGGCGCTTACCTGGGCACGTTTTCTGGCAACGATTCCGAGGCTTCAATGCTTGCAGACCTTGGCCTGGACGTGAACCTTATCGCCAGGGTTGAACGGCCGGACACCATGACCGACGGCCTGACTATTTCGGAGCTGGTGTTTAATGATGATAATCCGCCGGAAGTGATATCCGGAGAATGGTCCTACGACGGCCCCGAGATCGTTGGCTACATCGTCATCAAGGCCGGCAATGAGTACGCGGTCTACGATTACACCAATGTCGCGATGACAAACATGGGCATCTGGGATACGGCTGACGTAATGAACAAGGGGTTGTCGCACATCACGGCTTACGAGGCGAAAGCTATCCCCGTGCCGGCAGCGGTCTGGCTTATGGCTTCCGGGCTGGCCGGACTCGGCCTGATGCGCCGCAACAAATAGACCGGAAAACCACCGACAACAGAACAGGCCCCGACCAGCGGGGCCTTTTTTTTGGCCGAACGGTGTCGCTGCGCTGCTTCAGACGGCTAAACTGATCGGGCATGGTCACGAACCGTCGATTCGCGCCAGGCCGTCGGGCCCGGCAACTTGCTGCGCTGCTGCTGACAGTGCTCGGTGTTTCTGCGGCCTATGCAACTGTCAGTCCGACCCCGGCCATTGTCGATGGCGCCGGTGCGACGATTGCATCGGCATTACCACGCCCGGCAATGCCACTCGAAGCGTTTTTTGCCAACCCCGAGTTTTCGCAGCCACAGCTGTCGCCGTCCGGACGGCTGCTTGCGGTTCTGCACGAGGCTGACGACCAGCCTGGTCGAAACCTCAGGATAATAGACCTGCAGACAAACGACGCCCGTACGGTGACCACTTATGACACGTACGAAGTGGCATGGTTTACGTGGATCGACGAGCAACGCATCGCCTACCGTGCCGCGCCGCCCGATAACCCGAACAGGGCAGCATCAGTTTTCGGCAACGAATGGTTCAACGTTGTCGATATATCGCGCCAGCCCGCGCGCACGGTTCGTTTCAGCAGCGGCCAGCACAGTAAATCACCCAGGCGCCAGGCGACAATCCAGGCGCAGTGGCATTCGATCCGGCTGTTGGATCCACGCCCCATCGATGGTGACAAGCTGCTGGTTACGGTGCGTAACGAGCGATTGAATCCGCCGGTAAACAGCGACGGCAAACTGCCGCCGGCCGCGCACTTCTATACCGACGTTGCAACAGTCAATGTTCGCACCGGTGACATTCGCCGGCTGGCACGGAACAGTGGCCAGGTTTACCACTGGCTGGTAGATCGAAAGGGCAAGGCCCGTATAGCGATGCGTCTGGACGATGACCTTGGTGTGCACGTCATGCATCGCCCGTCAGGAGGAAAGCATTGGCAGGAGATTTACTCATTTGAGTACGGCGGCACCGGAATCTGGCCGCTGGCCTTCACCCGCGATCCGGATCTCGTTTATGTGTTGAGTAATGCCGGTCGCGATACCCGTGCGCTGTACACTTTTGATCTCAAGACGGGCAAATTGCGTGATGAGCTATTCGCGCATGACACTGTAGATGTGTCCGGAATTGTGCTGTCGCGCGATGGCGAACGGGCGATCGGTGCGCGCTACGAAACGGATCGTTCGCGAATACACTATTTTGACGCCTATCGTCAGGCAATCGACACGGAACTCGCGGACGCTTTGTCGCAATACCAGATCGAAGTGCAATTCAGCGACGACAGCGCTATCGCACTGGTAACCGCGCACAACGAAAAAAACGAAGGGCGCTTTTATCATTTCAACGCCGATTCCGGCGAGCTGCGTGAGCTGTTTCACATGCGCGGGTTCCTGCCAGAGGAGAACCTGTCAAACACGCAGGCCATCGGACTGCGTGCACGTGACGGTGAACAGCTGCATGGCTTTCTCACCATGCCGCGTGGCGCGAGCGGCCCGGAACCGATGGTGGTGCTGGTGCACGGCGGCCCTCACGATACGAGAGACAAATGGGGTTTCGACCCCGAGGTGCAGTTTCTGGCCAACCGTGGATATGCGGTGCTGCAGATAAATTTCCGCGGCTCCGGCGGCTATGGTCGTCGCTTTGAGCAGCTCGGGTGGGGTCACTGGGGGGCGGCCATCCAGAATGACATCGCCGATGCGGTGCGCTGGGCGGTCGATTCAGGTCACGGCGCGGCCGACCGGATATGTATCTATGGCTGGAGTTTTGGTGGTTACTCCGCCCTGATGAACATGGCGCTCAATCCCGGGCTGTACCGCTGTGGCGTCAGCTTCGGCGGCGTCACTGACCTGCCGGCCCTGGTTGCGGGTCATAGTCCCGTCGACCTCGGCCGCCAGAGTTTCCTCGAGAAAGTGCTTGGCCAGGACAAGGATGAAGCGGAGCTTGCCCAGATTTCACCGGTAAACCGTGTCCTCGACCTCGATGCGCCGGTGCTGGTGGCCCACGGGTTGCGCGACGATGTCGTGCCGGTGAGTCATTTCGAGAAACTGGTCCGGGCCCTGGCCCGGCATGGCAAGGACGGCGAGGGGCTGCTGCTGGAAAACGAGGGGCACGGGCTCAGTGGCGAAGCCGCCAGGTACCTGTTTTACCGGACTCTGGAGGCATTTCTCGAACGTCACCTGGCGACCGGGCCGGCGCCGGCGGCAGACCCGATCTAGGCTGTGGCGACGGTCTGCAAAAGAGTAGTTGACGCGCCGCGCCAAAGCCCTATAATGCCGCCTCCCTGCTAGGCCGCTCACGGCGG
>JABDJB010000046.1 GCA_013003425.1 Gammaproteobacteria bacterium
CGGAAGCGACGAGCAACGAGTCGTTGGGTACGCGATTCTAAACATGCTTGCGGCAAATAACGATACTGAAGCTGCATCAATTCGCGAGGAAGCCGCGCAGTCACTGTCTGCACCACAGTTGCGCCGAGGTCAGGAAATCTCGAGGGAAATCCTGTCGGGCAATTTAAGGTCCTTAGGGTCGCTGATCGTGCAATAGGGGCGGGTACCTATCGTTCATCGATATATTTCGACGGCGTTGCAGGCACAGCCGCGACCCTTGCTGCAATTATAGTCGCGGCGAATGCAAGTGTGGAGATGTGCCCTCGACCAAACCAGGGCGCTAATGCGCTGATTACTTGGCTGGCTTGGCCGTACGAATGGCGGAATCAGTAAGCATCAGATTTTGGGGGCACTCATAAAGGGGTGAAAACAGTTGCCCCAAATGTTGCCCCGATTTGGGGGCATCTTGCAATAAACGTCACTGGATACTATAGGACAGGTCTGTCTCGTATCAGCTTGTATTGGATCATAAAAAAAGCCGTCCTGAGACGGCTTTGGGAGTGGTAATGGTGGAGGCGGCGGGTTTCGAACCCGCGTCCGCAAGCCCTACGCAACAGGGTCTACATGCTTATTCTGTCATTAATCTTGCCGCAGGCTACCCGACAGACAGGGAAGACCTACGACCAGTCCGGTACTTTTTAACGCTTCAGCCCCGAACGAGCATCCATCGCGATCCTGTGAATATGACTCCCGGGATCCGAGCGCACAGGCACGCATCGGGCGGAAGACACTAAAACTGGTTTTTAAGCAGCTAGTGCGTAGTTGTCGTCGTTGGCAACTATAAGGTTTTGCAGATGGTTTAACGAGGTAACCTGCACCTCGACATGCACCTGGAGTTTCGCGACCCACGTCGAATCCAAGTCGCCCCCAGAAAGACCAGTCTACGGCAGCAAATCAGCTAATAGCAACAAATCTGGCCGTAACGGGGTATTGAGACAACAAAATTGCGACCAGGTTCACGCCTCTTAATGACGCTTTAGCATGCGTTGTTTCTGCCGCTGCCAGTCGCGGTCTTTTTGTGTCGCTCGCTTGTCGTGTTGTTTTTTGCCCGTGGCCAGGCCGATCTCCAGCTTGGCGCGCCCTTTCTTCCAGTACAGCGTCAGGGGCACGAGCGTTTTTCCCTTGCGCTCGACGGCACCAATCAGGCGGTCAATCTCGCCACGATTCATCAGCAGTTTGCGGGTGCGGGTCGGGTCAGGGTGCACGTGCGTCGAAGCGGTAGGCAACGGCGTGATGTGCGCGCCAAAAAGCCATATCTCGTTATTCTTCACCAGTACATAACTTTCGCTGAGCTGGGCCTTGCCGGCGCGCAGGCTTTTCACCTCCCAACCCTCCAGCACAATGCCGGCTTCAAAGTTGTCTTCGATGAAGTAATCGTGCCGTGCGCGCTTGTTACGCGCGATCGGTGGTGGGGCCTTGTCAGCCGGTTTTTTTCTGCTGGCGGCGATGAGTCAGCCCTCGTCCGCCGGACTGCACGGGCCTGCTTCGTAGTAATACACAGCAGGATCCTGGCACGCCAGGCATTCATTCGGATAAGTGACTTCGTCGGTTGAGTCACACGGCGTGGTGACACAGCGCACGCCGTTGTCACGGGTAGCACAGACCGGGCGCAGTGCCTTGTGGCAGATTTTCGGTCGTGGATTCACGCATTCGGCTCGCGCGGCAGCTTTTTGCGACTCCGGCATTTCGCTGTTTACGCCGCATCCGACCAGCAGCGGGAGCATTGGCAGCAAGAGTAATAGTCTGAACGTCATGGAATTTCCAGCAGGCTTTCGCCGGATTATACGGACAACCCGGCAAGTTGCGGGGGCCTGATTGTCAGCCCCGCCAGATTGGCGCAGAATCGCGACGGCAGGGGGGTGACATGGCGACAGAAAAACGAAAATCGCTGCACGGGCAATGGTCCTCGCGTCTGACATTTATCCTGGCGGTATCCGGATCGGCTGTCGGACTCGGCAATATCTGGAAATTTCCCTATATCGCTGGTGAAAATGGCGGTGGTGCCTTTGTCATCATCTACCTGTTGTGCGTATTTGCCATTGGCCTGCCCATCATGATGTCCGAGGTGCTGATCGGCCGGCGCGGCCGGCGTAACCCCATCACCACGATGAAAATCGTTGGCGAGGAAGAAGCGGGCCAGGGCTGGTGGCAGATTGTCGGCATCAGCGGTGTCGCGGCCGGGATCATTATCCTGTCGTTTTACAGCGTCGTGGCCGGCTGGTCGCTCGCTTATGTAGTCAAAAGCGCCAGCGGCGCCTTTGTCGGCATCGACAGCGCCGGTGTCGGCGAAGTATTCGGCGGCCTGACCGGTAACTGGAAGGTGCTGATGGTCTGGCACAGCGTGTTCATGTTCATGACACTCTTTATTGTTGCGCGCGGCGTGCAGCGTGGCCTGGAGCAGGCCGTACGGGTACTCATGCCGGCGTTGCTCGTACTGCTGGTAGTCCTGTTCATTTATGCGGCCACGGAGGGCGCATTCCGTCAGGGCGCCGAATTCATGTTCGCAGCCGACTTCAGCCGGTTGACCGGTGAAAGCTGGCTGGTGGCGCTGGGCCATGCGTTCTTCACTCTCAGCCTCGGTATGGGCGCCGTCATGGCCTACGGTGCATACCTGCCGGAGGGCACTTCAATTTTTGGCACGTCGGTGGCGGTAGTGTTCGCCGATACCCTGATCGCCCTGCTGGCCGGCATGGTTATTTTTCCGATCGTGTTTGCGCACGGACTGGAAGCGGGGCAGGGGCCGGGTTTGATTTTCCAGACACTGCCGCTGGCCTTTGGCCAGATGACCGGCGGCGTAATTTTTGCAACGCTGTTTTTCGTGTTGCTGTCCTTCGCGGCATGGACGTCATCGATCGGCTTGATCGAGCCCGCTGTGGCCTGGCTGTCCGAGCGATTCCAGATGGCACGGCCGCAGGCTGCCTGGCTGGTTGGCGGCGTCACCTGGCTGCTGGGCGTCGGGTCGGTGCTTTCTTTCAACCTGCTGGCTGACCTGAAAATCTGGCGCCCTGGCAAAGAGCCCGGCACGATCTTCGGCTTTATGGATCACCTGGCCAGCAACATCATGCTGCCGTTGGGCGGGTTGCTGATATCCGTCTTTGCCGGGTGGATCATGTGCCGCAATTCGACAGCCGAAGAACTCGACCTGGGTACCGGGGTGCTTTATCTTGGCTGGCGTTTTCTTGCCCGCATCGTCGCGCCGGTGATGGTGCTGCTGATATTCCTGCGTGGTGTAGATCTGCTGTGAACGCGATGGACGCACCGGATCTCAATGCTGATGTCGAGCTGGAAGTAGAAGTAGCCTACGGGCTGCCGCAGCGCCAGCTCGTTATACGGCTCAGCGTGCCGCAGGGCACCACGGTGCTGGAAACGGTTTTATTGTCAGGGATCGCCGAGCAGTTTCCCGGTCTCGAGCCACTCGAGAGCACGCTTGGAATATTCGGTGAAGTGGTCGATCCGGCGCGCTGTGTCGAGGCAGGTCAGCGGGTGGAAATTTACCGGCCACTGCTGGTCGACCCGAAAGAGGTGCGGCGCCAGCTTGCCGCCGAGGGTCGTACGATCGGGTCGGGTAGTTCGGGCGACTAGTTATTTCTGTTCGTCAATTACCTGCGCAACACGTTCGCCGTCGAAGATAACCACAAAGTGTTGCTGCACATGGCGGCCGGTCTTGCCGCTGCGGAAATAGTAAACGTAATCCCAGCGATCTTCGTGAAACGGGTCAGCGATCATCGGCGTTCCGAGCAGGAAGCGCACCTGGCTGCGCGTCATGCCGGTCTCTACCTTGGCGACGTCCTCAGCGGTTATACGATTGCCCTGGTTTACATTCAGCTTGTAAACACAGCCAGTGCTGCAAATTGCAGCCAGAAGGACTATTGCCAGTAGTTTTCGGTTCATATTCTGCTTGTACGGCCGCCGCGCCGGGAGCAAACTATACCCGATTCCAACCCGTTCAACAGGGCCCGCGGTACCTCATGAAAGCTGATATACGCAAAGCCGGTCTGAAGGTCACACTGCCGCGACTGAAAATCCTCGAGCTGCTGGAGCGTGGCGACCAGCACCACCTTAGCGCCGAAGACCTGTACCAGCTGCTGCAGGGCTCCGGCGAGGAAATCGGGCTGGCGACCGTCTACCGGGTGCTGACCCAGTTCGAGACGGCGGGCCTGGTAACCCGGCATCGCTTCGAGGGGGGTCACTCCGTATTCGAGCTCAACCAGGGCAGCCATCACGATCACATCGTGTGTGTCGAGTGTGGCCGTGTCGATGAATTTGTCGATGAGACCATCGAACACCGCCAGGCGGCTATCGCCGAACGGATGGGCTACGAGATGACCGATCATTCGCTGCACATCTACGGCATTTGTGCCGACTGTCGCGGCGGGCGCAAGGCGGCTCCCGGGACGTAGAAGCGGCCGCAGGGGCGGCCCTGGCCGCGACATCCCCCGCGTCCGTAGTAGCGTTACATACGCGCGACTTTCTTCCTGCGTGGTTTTTTTCCGGCCCGGGCAATCATCTCGCGCGCATGATCCAGCGTGGTGTCAGTGATTTCCACGCCACCGAGCATGCGCGCCAGCTCTTCCACCCGTTCCTTTTCGCCCAGTGGCGTGAGAGTGGTGTGGGTGGTTTTGCCATCGCTGAGCTTTGTCACCCTGACATGGTTGTGTGCCTGGCTGGCGACCTGGGGCAGGTGGGTTACACAGAGTACCTGTGCGGTCTGGCCAACCTGGCGCAGCTGCTGTCCGACGATTTCGGCGGTGCCGCCACCAACCCCCGAATCAACTTCGTCAAACACCATGGTCGGCTTTGTCTCGCTGTCGGCCGCCATCACTTCGATAGCCAGGCTGATCCGTGACAGCTCTCCCCCCGAAGCCACGCGGGCCAGCGGACGCGGGTCCTGGCCGGGGTTTGCACTGACATGAAACTCCACGACATCGCTGCCGTATGCGCCACGGGTTGCGGTGTCGGTCTGGATGACCGTTTCAAAGCGGCCGCCAGGCATGCCGAGGTCCTGGATGGCCGCGGTGATGGCCTTGTCCAATGGCTTCGCTGCCTTGCGACGTGACGCCGCCAGCTCAGCCGCCAGCCGGTCGTAGTCGGCGGCAGCCTCATTCAGCCTTTCGCGCAGGCCTTCAAGGTGGGATTCGGCATCTTCCAGCCGCGCATACTCCTCGCGCAGTTCCTGCGCACGTTCGGACAACGCTGCCGCTGTTACACGGTGCTTGCGCGACAGTGACTGCACCGTGGTCAGTCGCTGCTCCACCCAGTCACGCCGGGCCGGGTCCAGGTTAAGTGCGGCGCAATAATCGGCAAGACCGGAGGCGGCTTCACTGGCGTGGATTTCCGCTTCACCAATCAGCGTGACGATTCCACTCAACGCCGGATCGATTTCGGCAAGCGGCGCCAGCGCCCGGCTGGCTTCGCCCAGCAGCTGTTGCACCGAGGCTCCGTCATCGTCATCCGCCAGCCGCTCAAGGGCGGCGGAAGAACCTTCTACCAGCCGTCCGGCATGCGCCAGACGCTTCTGCTCTTCCGTCAGTTGCTCAACCTCGTTGTCGGCCAGCCCGAGGGCATCGAGTTCATCGATATGAAAGCGCAGCAGGTCCAGCCGCGACTCGCGGTCGTTCTGCGCCTGCTCGAGCTGCTCCAGGTCATCAGCAGCCTGGCGCCAGTCGGCATAGGCGCGGGCGACATTGGCAAGCAGCCTGCGGTTGTTTGCGGCTTCGTCGAGGATGCCGCGCTGCACCGGGCGTCGCGTCAGTGACTGGTGCATGTGCTGGCCGTGGATATCCACCAGCCGCGTGGCCAGTTCACGCAGTGTCTGCAAGGTAACGGCGTGACCGTTTATCCATGCTCGCGAGCGTCCCTGGCGGCTGACGACCCGTCGCACCAGGCACTCACCATCGGCATCGAGTTCCTGCTCGCCGAGCCATTGTGCAACTGTTTCGTCAACGGCAAACGCAGCGCTGACTTCCGCCTTGTCGGCGCCATCGCGAATAACGGCGGCATCTGCGCGATCCCCCAGGACCAGGCCCAGCGCGCCGACCAGCAGTGATTTGCCCGCGCCGGTCTCGCCTGTCAGTACCGTCAGACCGCGGTCGAGTTCGAGCTCCAGGCTGTCGATAACGGCGTAATTGTTTACCTGTATTTCGCTGAGCATGGTGACCTATCGCGATCGCCGCGAGCTGTGCCCCCAGGCCAGCTTCGAGCGCAGGATTTTTGCGTAGTCGTAATTTTTCGGATGCAACAGCGTGGCGCCAAAGGGCGCTACCTCCACGGTCAGCTCATCTCCGGGATGCAGGTCGGCGTAAGGCCGGCCGTCACAGCTTATTTGTCCGCTGAGTCCCTTGCGACCGATGAGCCTGACCGTAATCTCGCTGTCGCCGTCGATCACAATCGGACGGTCGCTGAGCGTGTGCGGGCAGATAGGTACGATGGCCACCGCGTTCAGCGAGGGTTCCAGAATGGGGCCGCCGCAGGAAAGCGCATAGGCCGTGGAACCGGTCGGCGTGGCAATTATCAGCCCGTCGCTGCTGTGCGTGTTCAGATAGGTGCCGTTAACACGTGTCTCAATATCGATCAGCCGGGTATCACCGGCGCGTTGCAGGACGATGTCATTGAGTGCGTAATTTTTGCCGCTGGTGCCGCTGCGCAGTCCCGCCATGAGCATTGCACGGGTCTCACGCAGGTATTCACCGTCGAGAATGGCGTCGATAGACACGCCCAGTTCGTCAGGAGAAATGTCTGCAAGAAAACCGAGCCGCCCGCGGTTTATCCCGACCAGCGGCGTGCCGCGTGTTGCCACCAGCTGGACGGCAAACAGCATGGTGCCGTCGCCACCGACTGACATGACCAGCTCGGCGCGGTTGGCTAATTCGTCTCTGGACACTGCGACGCCGGCGGTGATTTTCTCGCCCCAGTCGTCGCCCAGAACCAGCACGTCGGTGCCGCGGCCCTTCAGGTGCCCGGCAAGGCTCTGCAGCGTCTCGGCGACGCGCTGGTCGTCCGGTGTGCCAACCAGGCCAATTGTCTTGAACTTCGCAGACATGCCGCGAGTTTACCCGCGCGTCCAAGTGCTTGACAGTGCGGCCCGGCGGCTGCGAAGCTAACGTTGGCAGTCGAGGCCAGAGAGTGCTAATACTGCGAAAAATAGCTGGTTTTTACGATTGACGGGCCACAGATGACCGACCAGGCACTAAACGAGCGTGCGCAGGTGTTGCTGAAGACGCTGGTTCAGCGGTACATCCGCGATGGCCAGCCGGTCGGCTCGCGCACGCTGTCGCGTGATTCGGCGCTGGACGTCAGCCCGGCGACCATCCGCAACATCATGGCCGATCTGGAGGAGCTTGGGCTGGTGGCGTCACCACACACCTCCGCCGGGCGCGTACCTACGGCGGCCGGCTTTCGCGTTTTTGTCGATGGGCTGATTACCTACAAGCAGCCGCAAAAGAAGCTCGCCGAGGAAATCGAGAGCAGCCTGGCCGAGGCGATGGCCAGCTCCAAGGAACTGGTCGCGACTGCTTCGAAACTGCTGTCGCAGGTGACGCACCTGGCGGGTGTGGTAACCATGCCGCGTCGTTCTCATGCGCAACTGCGGCAAATTGAATTTCTGCCGCTGTCGGATAATCGGGTGCTTGCCATCATCGTGGTCAACTCACGTGAAGTGCAAAACCGCATCCTGCACCTCGACCGGCACTACAGCGAAAGTGAGCTGCGTCAGGCCGCCAATTACCTGACCGAGCATTTTGCCGGCAATGAAGTGGACGATGTGCGTTCGCGGCTGATCGGCGAGCTCAAGCAGGCTCGTGAGACGATGAACACCATGATGCTCGACGCGATCTCGATGGCGCAGCGGGCGTTTGAGCAGGACAAGGATGATTTTGTCATCGCCGGCAAGACCAACCTGATGGATTTTGCCGAGCTGTCGGACGTCGAGAAGCTGCGCAAGCTGTTTGAGGTTTTTAACCGCAAGCGTGACATCCTGCATCTGCTCGACCAGTGCACCGAGGCGGATGGTGTGCAGATATTCATCGGCAAGGAATCAGGCTACGCGCCCCTGGACGAGTGCAGCGTCGTCAGTTCCCCGTACACCGTGGACGATGAGGTAGTCGGGGTGCTAGGGGTCATCGGGCCGACCCGTATGGCCTACGAACGGGTCGTGCCGATCGTCGATATCACCGCGAAATTGCTCGGAAATGCCTTGAAATCGGCGTGAGAAGCACCATATCGAAAAAGAGCGGCAGCCAGCAGCTGAGAATCGCTCTTAGCTAACTTATTTAACTATCTGAAAATAAAGCAATACTGCGCAGGACAATATGGCTGAGGAAACAGAAAACCCTGAACCGGCTTCGGAGTCGGAGCAGGCCGATGCGACGACGGAAGAGCTGGTCGCCGCGCTGACCGAGGCACAGGCCGAGGCTGCGGCCAATCGCGATCAGTTCCTGCGGGCGGCTGCCGAGCTGGAGAATTTCCGCAAACGCGCCGCGCGCGACGTGGAGAGCGCACGCAAGTTCGGACTGGAGGCCTTTGCCGGCGAGCTGCTGCAGGTGCGCGACAGCCTCGAGCTTGGGCTGGCTGCCACAGACGGCCAGGAAGCCTCTGTCGAGTCGCTGCGTGAGGGCACCGGCATGACGCTGCGGCTGCTCGAGCAGGTGATGGAAAAATTTGGCATCGCGCAAATCGACCCCACCGGCGAGCCGTTTGATCCCGAGCTGCATGAGGCAATGGTCATGATCGAATCAGATGCAGCGCCAAACTCGGTGGTAGAGGTTGTGCAGAAGGGTTACCAGCTTAATGAGCGTCTGTTGCGCCCGGCGCGGGTGGTAGTGGCGCGAAAGGCCGACGAGGAATCCCGGGACACCGCTTGAACCATCCGGCGTGTGTCCCCATTTAGTTTGACAGTTATGAAATTTACTTGTGGAGAAACGGTATGAGCAAGATCATCGGCATCGACCTGGGCACGACAAATTCGTGCGTCGCCGTGATGGAGGGTGACGAGCCCCGGGTAATCGAGAACAGCGAAGGTGATCGCACCACGCCGTCGATGGTTGCCTTCAAGGAAGACGGCGAAGTCATTGTGGGTCAGCCGGCCAAGCGGCAGGCGGTAACGAACCCGCAAAACACGCTGTTTGCAATCAAGCGCCTGATCGGTCGTCGCTTTGAAGACGATGTCGTGCAGAAAGACATCAGCATGGTGCCGTACAAGATCGTCGCAGCTGACAACGGCGATGCGTGGATTGATGTCGACGGCAAGAAGATGGCGCCGCCGGAGATATCCGCGCGCGTCCTGATGAAAATGAAACAGACTGCCGAAGACTACCTCGGCGAGGAAGTGACCGAAGCGGTGATCACCGTGCCGGCATATTTCAACGATTCGCAGCGCCAGGCGACCAAGGATGCCGGCAAGATTGCCGGGTTGACGGTCAAACGCATCATCAACGAGCCCACAGCGGCGGCGCTTGCTTATGGCATGGACAAAAAACGCGGCGACAAGAAAATTGCCGTGTATGACCTGGGCGGTGGCACCTTTGACATCTCAATCATCGAGATTGCCGATGTCGACGGCGAGCACCAGTTCGAGGTCCTGTCAACCAATGGCGATACCTTCCTCGGTGGTGAGGACTTTGACCTGCGCATCATTGAGTATCTCGCGAGCAACTTTGAAAAAGAATCAGGTATCGACCTCAAGAATGATCCGATGCCGATGCAGCGTCTGAAAGAAGCGGCCGAGAAAGCCAAGATAGAGCTTTCGTCATCGCAGCAGACCGAAGTAAACTTGCCGTACATCACGGCCGATGCCAGTGGCCCCAAGCATCTGAACATCAAGCTGACGCGTGCCAAGCTCGAGTCGCTGGTCGACGATCTTGTCCGGCGCACCATCGAGCCGTGCAAGGTCGCCATCAGGGATGCCGGCCTGTCGGTTAACGAAGTGGATGACGTCATCCTGGTCGGTGGCCAGACTCGCATGCCGCTGGTGCAGAAAGCGGTGGAAGACTTCTTCGGCCAGGAGCCGCGTCGTGACGTCAATCCGGACGAAGCCGTCGCTGTAGGCGCGGCAATCCAGGGTGGCGTGCTTGCCGGCGACGTGAAGGACGTGCTGCTGCTGGACGTGACCCCGCTGTCGCTCGGTATCGAGACGCTCGGTGGTGTCATGACACGGCTGATCGACAAGAACACGACGATCCCGACCAAGGCGACGCAGACATTTTCGACAGCGGATGACAGGCAGACTGCGGTGACGATTCACGTACTGCAGGGTGAGCGCGAGCGCTCGGTGGACAACAAGTCGCTCGGTCGTTTTGACCTGGCCGATATACCGCCGGCACCGCGTGGTATTCCGCAAATCGAAGTCAGTTTTGACATCGATGCCAACGGCATTCTGAACGTGTCTGCCAAGGACAAGGCTACCGGTAAGGAACAGAACATCGTCATCAAGGCCTCCAGTGGTCTTGCCGATGATGAAATCGAACAGATGGTACGCGACGCCGAAGCGCATGCTGACGACGATCGCAAGTTCCGCGAACTGGTCGACGCGCGCAACCAGGGTGATGCCCTGTTGCACGCAACCGAGAAATCGCTGGAAGAACTTGGCGAAAAAGTGACTGCCGAGGAGCGTGCGCAAATTGAGTCTGCCAGCAGCGACCTGAAAGAAGCGCTGCAGGGCGACGACAAGGCGCGCATCGAGGCCAAGACCAGGGCTCTCGGTGAAGCATCGGCGACGCTTGCCCAGCGCGTGTACGAAGAGGCGGCAGCGCAGGAGCAGAGTGCAGCCGATGACGGTGACGGCAAGGGCGACAGCGGCGATGATGTCGTCGATGCCGACTTCGAGGAAGTGAAGGAAGAAGGCAAGGGCTGAGCTGCCTGTTAAGGGTATGGCGAATGCCTGGTCGAACCGCAGTTTCCGGCTGGAGATTGCGGTTCGGTCGCGTCTAAACAGAGGTCTTTATGGCAGAGCGTGATCTGTACGAGGTGCTCGAAGTAGCACGCAATGCGTCGGATGCCGAAATAAAAAAGGCATACCGTCGGCTTGCCATGAAGCTTCATCCGGATCGCAACCCGGATGACGACGATGCCGAGGCGCGCTTCAAGGAAGTCAAAAAAGCCTACGAAGTGCTCAGCGACCAGCGCAAGCGTGCCGCCTACGACCAGTTCGGGCACGCCGGCGTCGACGGCGCGGCAGGAATGGGTGGCGCCGGTGCCGGCGGCTTCGAGGGCGGCGACGTTTTTGGCGACATCTTTGGCGATGTGTTTGGCGATATTTTTGGCGGCGGCGGACGTCGTCGCGGCAACCGGGTTTATCGTGGCGCCGATTTGCGTTACCCGCTGGAACTGGACCTCGAGCAGGCCGTTGGAGGCACCAGCGTCAATATTGATGTGCCTACGCTGGTCGGCTGCGAGCAGTGCGACGGTAGTGGCGCCGCGCCTGGCAGCAAACCGGAAACCTGTGGCACCTGCGGTGGTCACGGCCAGGTGCGCATGCAGCAGGGATTTTTCTCCGTGCAGCAGACCTGCCCGCGATGCAAAGGCAGCGGCGAGGTTGTTTCGACGCCCTGCAGCGAGTGCAGTGGCCAGGGCCGTATACGTAAAACGCGGACGCTTTCGGTACAGGTGCCGGCCGGCGTCGATACGGGCGATCGCATACGATTGACCGGCGAAGGCGAGGCAGGGCGCAACGGCGGCCCGCCAGGCGACCTGTTCGTCGAAGTCCACGTGCGGTCGCATCCGTTGTTTGAACGCGACGGCGCGGATCTGTCCAGCGAAGTACCGTTAAGTTACGCCACCGCTGTATTGGGCGGCACCGTCGAGGTGCCCACACTGGACGGCAAGGTGTCGCTGAAGATCCCGGCCGGAACCCAGTCCGGCAAGGTATTGAGGTTGCGCGGCAAGGGAGTCAGGCCGGTACGCAGCAACATGCAGGGCGATCTGCATTGCCGTGTGGTCGTGGAAACACCGGTGCACCTGAACCGTGAGCAAAAGGAACTGCTGGAGAAGTTCGAAGATTCGCTAAACGCCGGCGGCTCGCGTCATAATCCCCGTTCGAGGTCCTGGGTGGATGGCGTGAAGGCGTTTTTCGATGATCTGCGTTCCTGATATTACCTGCCGGAGTGGCGCATGCCTTTGAGAATTGCCGTGCTCGGCGCCGGTGGTCGCATGGGACAGGCGGTGTTGGCGGCAATCGCCGACAGCGACGATGCGATGCTGGCCGGCGCCCTGGTGCGTCCGGGCAGCCAGCACGTCGGTCAGCCCGCATCGGCGGATGTCGCCTATACCGACCAGCCGGTTGGCGCTCTCGATAGCGCCGAAATCGTAATCGACTTTACGCTGCCCGAGGCGTTCAACAGCAACATCAGTGCGTGTCTCGAGGCGCGTTGCCCACTGGTCGTCGGTACCACCGGCTTGTCGAGTGCACAAAGCAACCGGTTACGCGAGATCGGTCGCGAATTGCCCGTGGTGTGGTCGCCGAATATGAGCGTCGGGGTAAACCTTTGCTTTCGTCTCGCGCAGCTGGCAGCGGGTACGCTGTCGACTGACTACGATGCTGAAATTCTCGACGTGCACCATCGTTACAAGCGAGACATACCATCGGGAACGGCGTTACAGTTCGGCGAGCAGATTGCCGGAGCCAGGTCGCAGAAGCTTGACGATGTGATGGAATTTCGCACGCCGGGCAAGCATCGCCAGCGCCACCGCGGTGCTGTCGGTATGTCGGCGATCCGCGCCGGCGCCGAGCCGGGCAGTCACACTGTCTCGTTTATTTCAGAAAGCGAGACGGTCGAGATCCGGCACCGCGCCGCCCACCGGGGAGCCTATGCCGATGGCGCGCTGCGCGCGGCACGGTGGCTGGCCGGTCGGCCGGTCGGGCTTTACTCGATGGCCGATGTGCTTGGCTTTCCGGCGTAATTCGGCGCGCGGGCAGCCTGCCGCGGGCGCGGAGCTTGGGGGCCGGCGACAAGTCGCGTAGAATCCTCACCTCGGGACAGCGCCTCGTCGGCCTGTCCCGTTCGTGTATGTGCAGCCCGCGCGTGCCACGAACTTGCGGGGGAGCGGGCTTGCGAGGCAGTTAGTTGAGCAAAGCGGCAATTCTTGCTCTGGCGGACGGGAGTATTTTCCGGGGTCAGGCCATTGGCGCAGCCGGCACGGCGGTCGGGGAAGTCGTTTTCAATACGGCGATGACCGGTTACCAGGAAATTCTTACCGACCCGTCCTACGCGCGCCAGCTGGTTACATTGACCTATCCGCACATCGGCAATACCGGCGTCACCGCCGAGGACGACGAGTCCGGGTCCGTGCATGCGGGCGGCCTGATCATTCGAGACCTGCCGTTGCGGCATTCAAACTGGCGATCCGAAGGTGACCTGGCACAGTACCTGGAAGCCAATGGCATTGTGGCCATCGCCGGCATCGATACGCGGCGGCTGACACGGATCATTCGTGAGCACGGTGCGCAGGGTGGCTGCATCGCCACCGGCGAGATATCGGCCGACACCGCCGTCGCACAGGCACGCGAATTTCCCGGGCTCGAGGGCATGGACCTGGCACAGGTGGTGTCATGTTCCAGTGCTTACGAGTGGGACCAGCCACCGTGGCAGGAGACCGCGCCGGCAGTCCGGTTTCATGTGGTCGCTTACGATTTTGGCGTCAAGCGAAATATCCTGCGCCTGCTTGTTGCCTCTGGCTGCCGGGTGACGGTCGTTCCTGCCAATACGCCGGCCGCGGAAGTTCGCTCGCTGAGTCCGGATGGTGTGTTTCTGTCGAACGGCCCGGGCGATCCGCAACCTTGCGAGTACGCTATCGAGGCCATTCGCGAAATCCTCGCCGTCGGCACGCCCGTATTCGGTATTTGCCTGGGGCACCAGCTGCTGGCGCTGGCCAGCGGCGCGCGTACCGTCAAGATGAAGTTCGGTCACCACGGCGCCAATCATCCGGTGCAGGACCTTGATACCGGCAAGGTACACATCACCAGCCAGAATCATGGCTTCGCCGTCGACGAGTCGAGTCTCCCCCAGTGTCTGCGGGCGACGCATCGTTCGTTGTTTGATAACAGCCTGCAGGGAATAGAACGCAACGATTGCCCGGCCTTTGGTTTCCAGGGGCATCCGGAAGCCAGCCCCGGGCCCCATGATATTGGTGAACTGTTCATGCGGTTCCGCCAGTTGATGGCCGCTGGGCGGCCACCACAAACCATGCAGGGTTAAACATGCCAAAGCGCGACGACATCAACAGTGTGCTGATTATTGGCGCCGGCCCGATCGTGATCGGCCAGGCGTGTGAGTTTGATTATTCCGGCGCACAGGCCTGCAAGGCGCTGCGTGAGGAGGGTCTGCGCGTGGTGCTGGTCAACTCGAACCCGGCAACGATAATGACCGACCCGGAAATGGCCGATTCGGTTTATATCGAGCCGGTGCACTGGCGCCACGTTGCACGAGTCATCGAGCGGGAGAAGCCCGACGCTTTGCTGCCGACCATGGGCGGGCAGACGGGCCTTAATTGTGCGCTTGACCTGGTGCGCGAGGGAGTGCTGGAAAAACACGGTGTGGAACTGATCGGTGCTTCACGCGAGGCGATCGACACCGCCGAGGATCGCGAAAAGTTTCGTGTGGCAATGGGCGACATCGGTCTGGAAGTGCCACGCGCCCGGCTGGCGCACGATTTGGACCAGGCGTTGTCAGTGCAGCCTGAAATAGGCTTTCCGACCATTATCCGGCCGTCCTTTACCCTCGGCGGTACCGGTGGCGGTATCGCCTACAACCGCGAGGAGTTCGAGGAAATAGTCGCCCGTGGACTGGACATGTCACCGACCACCGAAGTGCTGCTCGAAGAATCGGTGCTGGGCTGGAAAGAATACGAGATGGAGGTGGTGCGCGACACGGCAGACAACTGCATCATCGTCTGTTCCATCGAAAACGTCGATCCTATGGGCGTGCATACCGGCGACTCCATAACGGTAGCGCCGGCGCAGACGCTCACCGACAAGGAATACCAGGTAATGCGCAACGCGTCGCTGGCCGTGCTGCGGCGGATCGGCGTGGAAACCGGTGGTTCCAACGTGCAGTTTGCGGTCAATCCTGAAGATGGCCGGCTGATTGTTATTGAAATGAACCCACGCGTCTCGCGTTCGTCGGCGCTGGCTTCCAAGGCAACCGGCTTTCCAATCGCCAAGGTCGCCGCCAAGCTGGCCATCGGTTACACGCTGGACGAGTTGCGCAATGAAATTACAGGCGGGCTGACGCCGGCTTCGTTCGAGCCGTCAATTGACTACGTTGTTACGAAAATTCCGCGTTTCACTTTCGAGAAGTTTCCGCAGGCCAACGACCGGCTGACGACACAGATGAAATCGGTCGGCGAAGTTATGGCGATGGGGCGCACTTTCCAGGAGTCGCTGCAAAAAGCACTACGAGGGCTGGAAACCGGTTCCGATGGTCTTGACGAGCTGCTGCGGCAGGACATGGAGCCGGGCGAGGCCGACCTGCGCCTGCGCCATGAGTTGCGCCAGCCCGGTGCCGAACGAATCTGGTACACCGCGGATGCATTCCGTCGTGGTATGAGCTTTGAAGAGATCCACCGGCTGACCTGCATCGACCCGTGGTTCCTCGCCCAGCTCGAAGACCTGGTAATTACAGAGCAGGAGTTGCAGTGCCGGTCTGCAGCAGATTTTGATACGGCCCGGTTGCGTGACCTGAAGCGCAAGGGATTTTCTGACCGGCGTATTGCAACGCTTATCGGGTCAGACGAGCACGAGGTGCGTGCGCGCCGCCACGAGCTGGATATCCGGCCGGTCTACAAACGAGTCGATACCTGCGCGGCGGAATTTGCCACCGGCACCGCCTACATGTACTCGACCTACGATGAAGAATGCGAAGCTGAGCCTACTGACAAGCGCAAGATCATGATCCTCGGCGGCGGGCCGAATCGAATAGGCCAGGGCATCGAGTTTGATTATTGCTGCGTCCATGCAGCGCTGGCTCTGCGCGATGACGGTTTCGAGACCATCATGGTCAATTGCAACCCCGAGACAGTCTCGACCGATTACGATACCTCGGATCGCCTATACTTCGAGTCGCTGACGCTGGAAGACGTGCTGGAAATTGTGCACCGTGAGCAGCCTGTCGGCGTCATCGTGCAATATGGCGGGCAGACGCCACTGAAGCTGGCGCGTGATCTGGAAAGTGCCGGCGTACCGATCATTGGCACGTCACCAGACAGTATTGACCTGGCTGAGGATCGCGAACGTTTCCAGCAGCTGATCGAGCAGCTGGGTTTGCTCCAGCCCGCCAATCGCACGGCGCGTGACAAGGAAAATGCCCTGTTGCTTGCCGAAGAAGTGGGCTACCCACTTGTTGTAAGACCTTCGTATGTACTGGGCGGTCGCGCGATGGAGGTTGTTTTCAACCAGCATGACCTGGCCGAGTACATCGATAATGCCGTTGAGGTTTCCAACGAGGCACCGGTGCTGCTCGACCGCTTCCTCGACATGGCCGTGGAGGTTGATGTCGACGCCATCTGCGACGGCGAGTCAGTAATGATCGGCGGGATCATGGAACATATCGAGCAGGCTGGCGTGCACTCAGGCGACTCAGGTTGTTCGTTGCCGCCGGCCAGTCTCAGCAAGGAGCAGCAGGAACAGCTCGGCGAACAGGTGAGGGCGCTGGCGCACGGGCTCAACGTGCGCGGCCTGATGAATACCCAGTTCGCGATACAAAACGACGATATCTACATCCTCGAGGTAAACCCGCGAGCGTCGCGTACCGTCCCGTTTGTCTCGAAAGCGACGGGTGTACCACTGGCAAAAATTGCGGCACGGGTAATGGCAGGCAGTACCCTGAGCGATCTGGGCGCAGGTGATCAGCCGATGCCGCGGTATTATTCGGTGAAAGAATCGGTGTTCCCGTTCATCAAGTTCCCTGACGCCGATCCGATACTTGGCCCCGAGATGAAGTCGACTGGCGAAGTCATGGGCACCGGCCAGTCATTTGGCGAGGCCTACGCCAAGGCGCAACTGGCATCGGGTGTCGAGCTCCCCCTGCAGGGGGCCGCGCTCCTGAGTGTGCGCGACCGGGACAAGCCGGCCGCGATCGAGCTGGGCAGGTTGCTGGTATCACGCGGCTTCGAGCTGATCGCCACTCACGGTACTGCGCAGGCTCTGGCCGAGGCCGGGTTGCGCTGCCGTGGAGCGAACAAGGTACGCGAAGGACGGCCACACATAGTTGATATGATCAAGAACAACGAAATCGACCTCATCGTCAACACGACCGAGGGCAAGCAGGCAATCAGCGAATCGGACTCGATCCGTCGCCAGGCGGTACACAACAAGGTGACTTACTACACAACGATAACGGCAGCAATTGCCACCTGTCGCGCGCTGGATTACATCGATACGGCTGATGTCAATCGGCTGCAGGACATGCATCGGGAGCTGGTGGCATGAGCAGGATTCCACTGACATCCGGTGGCGCCGATGCGCTGCGCGCCGAACTTTCCCGGCTGAAAAAAGAAGAGCGCCCGAAAATTATCCAGGCGATCGCCGTTGCCCGCGAACATGGCGATCTGAAGGAAAACGCCGAGTACCATGCGGCGCGTGAGCAGCAGAGTTTTATGGAAGGGCGCATCAAGGAGCTGGAGTGGGTCTTGTCCAATGCGCAGGTTATTGACGTAGCTACGCTCGACCCGGGTTCGCGGGTGGTATTTGGTGCCACGATAGATCTGCTGGAAATCGAAGCGAACGAGCAGGTGACCTACCAGATAGTCGGCGAGGAGGAAGCCGACATCAACCTGGGCCTCATTTCAGTCACCTCGCCAATCGCGCGGGCACTGATCGGGCGCGAGCAAGGTGACGAAGTCGAAGTTGCTGCGCCCGGTGGCAAGCGGCTGTACGAAATAGTCGAGGTGCGTTACGTCTGAGGCGGGCGCTTGCGATACAGCAGCGCGGTGTTGCCGACCCGCTGGATCAGGATGGCTGCGTTGTCATTGCAGATCCTGCCGATAACATCGTCCCGTTCAACCCGATCACCGACGCGCACTTTCACCTTTATCAGCTCATGAGCATCCAGCGCCAGGTCAATTTCAGCGTTTACCGCGGGTGTCAGTCCGGCAGCGCCGATGATGACAACTGCCCTGAGCTTGTGTCCGAGGCCGCGCAGTCGTTTCTTTTCCTGTTCTTTCATAACCCCGATTGTGTGCACCATGAAGCGCCGTAGCAAGAGCCGGCATTGGCGCAGCGCGCAGGAGAAGGACCCGTGGGTGCGCCGGGCACGCACCGAGGGCTGGCGTTCGCGCGCTGTTTACAAGCTCAGCGAACTCGATGAGCGGCAGCACCTGCTGCGGCCCGGCATGACGGTGGTCGACCTGGGTGCGGCGCCGGGTGGCTGGAGTCAGTATGCTGCGCACCGGCTGAAGGGCAAGGGACGCATCGTCGCGGTCGACCTGCTGCCGATGGATCCGTTACCAGAAGTTACATTTATACAGGGCGATTTCCACGATGCCGCAGTCCTGGAGCAGTTGATGGTTGCACTGGATGGCAAGGCAGACCTTGTTATGTCCGATATGGCCCCCAATATCAGCGGGGTGAGGGTGGTCGATCAGCCGCGATCCATGGCACTGGCGGAGCTTGCCAGGGATCTTGCATTCGATGTGCTGGGGCGTGGCGGTTCGCTGGTAGTGAAGCTGTTTCATGGTGCCGGTTTTGACGACTACGTGCGTGAGATCCGGCGCGCATTCAAGTCGGTTGCAGTGCGTAAACCTGCCGCCTCGCGGCCTGCCAGCCGTGAGACGTACCTTGTGGCGAGAAACTATAAGGTGTAGTAGTGTCTAACCAAGTGCGTCAAGGACTTACGTGCACACTTCGGAGTACCAATTTTGAGCGATCTTGCAAAAAACATCATTCTCTGGGTAGTCATCGCCGTCGTGCTGGTGTCGGTGTTCCAGAGCTTTGGTCCGGCCGCCGAGCGGATGAAGGCCATCACCTACTCAGAGTTTCTGGATGAGCTGTCGGCTAATGGCATCCAGGAAGTGCTTATTGACGACGAAACCATCACCGGCCAGCTTCGCTCAGGCCAGAGTTTTGTTACTTACAGTCCCGAAACCGATAACAAGGCGCTGATCGGCGACCTGCACGAGCAGGGCGTCAGTTTCGCCGCCAAGGAGCCGGAGCGGCAGACCTGGCTGATGCAGCTGTTTATATCGTCGTTCCCGATCCTGCTGCTGATCGGCGTATGGGTCTATTTCATGCGCCAGATGCAGGGCGGCGCGGGCGGTCGCGGTGCGATGTCGTTTGGCAAGAGCAAGGCGCGGTTGCTTGGTGAAGACCAGGTTAACGTCAATTTCACTGATGTTGCCGGCGTGGAAGAGGCCAAGGAAGAAGTAAGCGAGATCGTCGAGTTTCTTAAAGACCCCAGTAAGTTCCAGCGCCTCGGCGGCAAGATACCGCGTGGCGTGCTGATGGTGGGTCAGCCGGGCACCGGCAAGACTTTGCTGGCGCGTGCAATTGCCGGCGAAGCGCGAGTGCCGTTTTTCACTATTTCGGGTTCTGATTTTGTCGAGATGTTTGTCGGCGTCGGCGCTTCACGTGTGCGTGACATGTTCGACCAGGCAAAGAAACATGCACCATGCATCATTTTCATCGATGAAATCGACGCCGTCGGCCGTCATCGCGGCGCCGGCCTTGGTGGTGGCCACGACGAACGCGAACAGACACTGAACCAGCTGCTGGTGGAAATGGATGGCTTTGAAGGTAACGAAGGCGTAATCGTTATCGCCGCCACAAACCGCCCCGACGTGCTGGACCCGGCGCTGCTGCGCCCGGGACGTTTCGATCGGCAGGTGGTCGTGCCGCTGCCGGACGTGCGTGGTCGTGAACAGATTCTGAAAGTACACATGCGCAAGGTGCCGCTGTCCGACGATGTGCGGCCTTCCATCATTGCCCGTGGCACGCCTGGTTTTTCCGGTGCTGATCTTGCCAACCTTGTTAATGAAGCGGCGCTGTTTGCCGCGCGTGCCAACAAGCGCACCGTGACGATGGAAGAGTTCGAGAAGGCGAAGGACAAGATCATGATGGGTGCCGAGCGGCGCTCCATGGTGATGAGTGAAGATGAGAAAAAACTCACCGCATACCATGAAGCCGGACACGCAATTGTCGGGCTCAACGTGCCCGAGCACGATCCGGTATACAAGGTAACCATCATTCCCCGCGGGCGTGCGCTTGGCGTCACGATGTTCCTGCCGGAGGAAGATCGTTACAGCTACAGCAAACGACGCCTCGAGAGCCAGATTTCCAGCCTGTTCGGCGGTCGCATTGCAGAAGAGCTGATATTTGGTGCCGATGCCGTCACCACCGGTGCTTCGAACGATATCGAGCGCGCCACAGAGATTGCCCGCAACATGGTGACCAAGTGGGGTTTGTCCGACAAGCTCGGACCGCTGACGTACAGCGAAGAGGATGGTGAAGTGTTCCTCGGTCGTTCGGTCACGCAGCACAAGCATGTATCGGACGTGACGGCGCATACTATCGACGAGGAAATACGCTCGCTGATTAACGCGAACTATGAGCGTGCCGAGCGCATCCTCAACGAGAATACGGACAAGCTCCACCTGATGGCCAAGGGTCTGATCAAGTTCGAGACCATCGACGAAGAGCAGATCAAGGACATCATGGCCGGGCGGGAGCCACGGCCGCCCGAGGGCTGGGATGAGCCGGGCGCGCCACCACCGCCAGTCGAGTCCGGGCTGGGTGAACCGGACAATCCCATTGGCGGGCCTGCATCACAGCACTGACGCGCGTACTTCCGGCGTGAAGCTACTGATGCGTAACCAGGTGCTCGGCCTGGAAGAACCGGTTGTCATGGGCGTGCTGAATGTCACGCCCGATTCGTTTTCCGACGGTGGCCGTTTCGACCGGCTCGACACCGCCGTGACGCACGCGGTCGCGATGCGTGAGCAGGGCGCGGTAATTATCGACATCGGCGGCGAGTCAACCCGGCCTGGTGCCGACGCCGTGCCGGCCGACGAGGAAATTTCACGCGTTATCCCCGTGGTGAAGCAATTGCTGCAGGCTGCACCGGGACTGGTCTCGGTCGACACCAGCAAGGCGCCGGTCATGCGTGCGGCCATTACAGCCGGCGCGCACATGATCAATGACGTCGCGGCCCTGCGCGGGACGGATGCATTGCAGGTTTGTGCCGACAGCGACGTCGCCGTCTGCCTGATGCATATGAAAGGCACGCCACGCACCATGCAGCAGGCGCCTGCTTACGATGATGTAGTGACGGAAGTACGCGATTTTCTCGGCCAGCGTATCGAGGCATGCCGAGCGGCGGGCATCGCGCGCGAACGCATCGTGGTGGACCCGGGTTTCGGCTTTGGCAAGGCTCTTGAACATAATCTCGCCCTGTTGCGCGGCCTGTCACAGCTGTGCGAGCTGGGTCAGCCGGTGCTGGCCGGGCTGTCACGCAAGTCGATGCTGGGTCAGCTGCTGGATCGGGCCGTCGACGAGCGTCTGGCCGGAAGCCTGGCACTGGCAACATTGGCCGTATCCGGCGGGGCCAGTATTATTCGTGCACACGATGTCGCCGCGACAGCCGATGCAGTGAAAGTTGCTGCTGCCGTCGCCGGCGCACGATAACCAGATCGGAGTAACAGATGGGGCAGGTATTTGGCACCGACGGGGTGCGCGGCACGGTCGGCGTAAGCCCGATGACTCTGGAGTTCGCTGTGCGCCTGGCCAGTGCCGCCGGGCGCGTGCTGGCGCCAAATGGTGGCAGCGTCGCGGTTGGCAAAGACACCAGGATTTCCGGGTACATGTTTGAATCAGCCCTGGAGGCCGGATTTGTTGCCGCCGGCGTCGATGTAAAGCTGCTGCAGGTGATGCCGACGCCCGGCATTGCGTACCTGACCCGAATGCTCGGTGCTGATTTTGGTGTTGTCATCAGTGCCTCGCACAATCGCTTCGATGATAACGGCATCAAGTTTTTCGATCGTGAAGGGCGCAAGCTCGACGACGACGTCGAGCGTCAGATCGAAGCGCTGCTGGATGACACCCCGGTGACGCAGGAATCATCGCGACTCGGGCGGGCCGAGCGCCGCTACGATGCGGTTGATGCGTACGTCAACTTCTGCAGGCAGTCCACACCCGAACGGCTTGACCTGTCCGGCATGCGCGTGGTGGTCGATGGCGCCAACGGTGCAACCTACAAGATCGCCCCACGGGTTTTTGCCGATCTTGGCGCCGATGTTGTAACGATCGCGTGTTCCCCCAACGGCAAGAACATAAACGACGGCTGCGGCTCAACGGCGCCCGGCATGCTGCAAAGCACTGTTACCGCGCTGGAGGCCGACCTCGGCATTGCTTTTGACGGGGATGGCGATCGCCTGGTTATGGTCGACCATACCGGGCAGGTAATTGACGGTGACCAGCTGTTGTATGCAATAACGATGTCGCGGCGTGACGCCGGTCAGCTGCAGGGTCCGGTGGTCGGGACCGTCATGTCCAATCTCGGCCTGGAGCAGGCCATCAGGGGAATGGGGATCGAGTTTCATCGCGCAGCCGTGGGTGATCGCAACGTGCTGGCGACCTTACGCGAGACAGGCGGGGTACTTGGGGGCGAGACCTCGGGCCATATCATGTGTCTCGATCGCACAACTACCGGCGACGGTATCGTTGCGGCAATTCAGGTCCTGGAGGCTGTCCGGCGTACCCGCCTGCCGCTGGCGGAGCTGGTTGCCCCGATGCGCCGGTTCCCGCAACGCATGATCAATGTGCGGGTTGAGCGCCGTTTTCCGGTCGATCAGTCGCAGGTCGTCCAGGACGCGGTGGCAGCAACCGAGCAGGCTCTGGGGGACAATGGCCGGGTGGTTTTGCGGGCTTCGGGCACCGAGCCGGTCATCCGCGTGATGGTGGAGGGCCAGAATGATTCGATTGTCAGCAACTATGCCGAGGAGCTTGCCACCGTGGTGAGGAATGCGGCAGCGGCAGAGGCCTGACGCCCCGGCTGTTAAGTGATAACCTCTCGCGTTTATTTTGTTCCGGTGCCTCACTCATGAGAAAACCGCTGGTTGCAGCAAATTGGAAAATGCATGGTTCGCGGGAGATGACCCGCGAGCTGATCGGCGCCGTGCGCGATGGCCTGGGCAGCTCGTGGAACGTCGACGTGCTGATCTGCCCACCCTATGTCTACCTTGACGAGGCTTCGCGCCAGCTGGACGGATCGGGTATAGCCCTGGGTGCGCAGCACCTCAATCCAAATCCGGCCGGCGCCCACACCGGCGAGGTATCAGCATCCATGCTGGCCGACCTGGGCTGCAGTCATGTCATCGTCGGTCATTCGGAGCGGCGTGCCATGTATGGTGACGACGATGCGGTTGTGGCAGCAAATTTCTGTGCCGCCCAGGATGCCAGTCTGACGCCGGTGCTTTGTGTCGGAGAGTCGCTGGAGGAACGCGATGCGGGTATCACCAACAAGGTGGTATGCGAGCAGGTGCAGGCCGTGATCGACGCGGCCGGGATTGGCGCCTTTGCCGGTGCGGTGCTGGCCTACGAGCCGGTCTGGGCAATAGGAACCGGGCGGACCGCCACCCCCGAGCAGGCCCAGGACGTTCATCGGATATTGCGGGAGCTGCTTGCCGCAGAGGATGATAAAATAGCGGGCGAACTGCAGATTCTGTACGGCGGAAGCGTCAAGGGCGACAATGCCCGGGCGCTGTTTGGCATGCCCGATATCGATGGTGGACTCATCGGCGGGGCGTCCCTTAAGGCAGAAGAATTTCTGGCGATTTGTGAGGCGGCCGGCACACCGGTCTGAATGTAATGATTAATCAAGCCGTATCTATCGGTCACGTACTCCTGTCAGTCGCTCTGATCGCGCTGATTCTGATTCAGCGCGGCAAGGGTGCCGAGGCCGGCGCCGCATTTGGCGCAGGCGCATCGGGCACGGTGTTTGGTGCCGGCGGTTCGGCGTCTTTCCTGACGCGACTTACCGCGGTACTTGCGACCTTGTTCTTCGCTACCAGCATGACGCTGGCTTACATGGCCGGCAAGCAGGCACCGACGAGCGTGCTGGAGCAGGCTGTGGAACAGGCACCGGTGGAGGGTGCGCCAGATCTGCTGCCGCTGCCGGGTGATCTTCCGGACGGATTGCCGGATCAACTTCCGGAGTTGCCGGAGTTGAGCCTGCCGGTAACACCGCCGGTGGAGGACACCGGCACTGAGCCGCCGCAGTAGCGGCGCAGAAAATCGCACATGCCGATGTGGTGGAATTGGTAGACACGCTGTCTTGAGGGGGCAGTGGCGCAAGCCGTGCCGGTTCGAGTCCGGCCATCGGCACCAGAATCGTAGTCGTTTAAATTAGGGTTGGGGATCCTCGGGCAACATGCTGCAGAACTACGTTCCGATCATGATATTCCTGGCCATAGCCGGAGTGCTGGGCTCGGTCCTGCTCCTTCTGGGCTTCCTGTTTGGTCCGCGTCGCCCGGACGCGGAGAAGCTCTCGCCCTATGAGTGCGGCTTCGAGGCGTTTGAAGATACGCGCATGAAATTTGACGTGCGCTACTACCTGGTCGCGATCCTGTTCATTATCTTCGATCTCGAGATTGCCTTCCTGTTTCCGTGGGCCGTTGCGCTGGATGACTTTGCCGACAAGGGCACCCAGGTGTTTGTGCTGCTGGCAATGGCGATTTTTATCGCCGTACTGGTCGTTGGCTTTATATATGAATGGAAAAAAGGGGCGCTAGAGTGGGATTAGAAGAAACAACCACTGATTCCGCCCCAAATCGCGGGTTCGTCACGACCTCGATCGATGCGGTCATGAACTGGGCCCGCACCGGCTCGATGTGGCCCATGACCTTTGGGCTGGCATGTTGTGCGGTAGAGATGATGCAGGCTGGCGCCTCGCGCTACGACACCGACCGTTTTGGCATTATTTTTCGACCAAGCCCGCGTCAGTCCGACGTGATGATCGTTGCCGGCACGCTGGTCAACAAGATGGCCCCGGCGCTGCGCAAGGTGTATGACCAGATGCCCGAACCCCGCTGGGTCGTCTCGATGGGCTCCTGTGCCAACGGTGGTGGCTATTACCACTATTCTTATGCTGTCGTGCGCGGTTGCGATCGGGTCATACCTGTAGATGTCTATGTGCCGGGTTGCCCGCCCACCGCCGAAGCACTCTTGTATGGCCTGCTGCAGCTGCAAAAGAAGATACGTCGCACTCACACCATCGCGCGCCAGGCATGAACAAGTCGGTCGAGCAACAAACGGCTGACAGTCTGATCAGGCATTGCGGCGATGCAATCAAGGCCGCTGTAGTCGAGCATGGTGAGCTGACGGCGGAGCTGTACGATTCTGGGCGCCTGCTCGAAGTGGCGCGGACGCTGCGTGACAAGCTTGGCTTCGAGATGCTGATCGACCTGGTCGGCGTTGATTACCTCGGTTATGGCGAAGTTGAGTGGAAAACAAGCGATGCCACCGAAAGTGGTTTCAGTCGCGCGGTGCATCGGGCTGCCGACAAGGGGGTAGTCAACGAGCGACGCTTTGCTGTGGTTTACCACCTGCTGTCAATCAGTCGTAACGCACGCATACGTCTGCGTGCTTACTGCACTGACGGCAGCATGCCAATGATCGACTCGGTGGTGAATGTATGGCCCTCGGCCAACTGGTACGAGCGCGAGGCATTTGACCTGTATGGGATCCTCTTCGACGGCCACCCGGATTTGCGCCGCTTGCTCACCGACTATGGCTTTATCGGTCATCCATTTCGCAAGGATTTCCCGCTGATCGGCAACGTCGAGGTGCGATACGATCCGGAAAAAGGGCGGGTGGTGTACCAGCCGGTTTCCATCGAGCCACGCACGCTGGTGCCGCGCGTAATACGCGACGACAACCGGTATTCCGGTGAGCTGACGGACCGGCCGACAGGATCAGACACCGATGCGTGAGATTGAAAGCTACACCATGAACTTCGGCCCGCAGCATCCGGCGGCCCATGGCGTACTGCGCCTGGTGCTCGAAATGGATGGCGAGGTCATTCACAAGGCTGATCCGCACGTCGGTTTGCTGCACCGGGGCACTGAAAAGCTGGCTGAAAGCAAACCGTTCAACCAGAGCATCGGCTACATGGACCGGCTCGACTACGTGTCGATGATGTGTAACGAGCATGGCTATGTGCTGGCGATCGAAAAGCTGCTTGGCATCGAGGCGCCAAAACGCGCCCAGTACATCCGGGTGATGTTTGACGAGGTCACCAGGATCCTCAATCACCTGATGTGGCTCGGCGCCCATGGCCTGGATATCGGCGCCATGACGATGTTCCTGTATTGCTTCCGCGAACGCGAAGACCTGATGGACTGCTATGAAGCCGTGTCGGGCACCCGTATGCATGCGACCTATTACCGGCCCGGGGGCGTCTATCGCGACCTGCCGGAGCAGATGCCCAAGTATCAGCCGTCAAAATGGAAAACCCAGAAAGAAGTCGACGAGCTGAACGAAAAACGCAGTGGTTCGCTGCTGGATTTTCTCTGGGACTTTACGGAACGTTTTCCAGCCTGCGTGGATGAGTACGAAACGCTGCTTACCGACAACCGTATCTGGAAACAGCGCACGGTTAACATCGGTGTTGTTACGCCGGAAGAGGCCATGGCGCTCGGGTTTACCGGGCCAATGTTGCGCGGTTCCGGGGTGGCATGGGATTTGCGCAAGAAGCAGACCTACGAGAGCTACGACGAAGTCGATTTCGACATTCCAGTCGGCACCAATGGTGATTGCTACGACCGTTACCTGGTGCGTATGGTCGAGATGCGTGAATCAAACCGGATTATTCGGCAGTGTATCGAGTGGCTGCGTGCCAACCCGGGCCCGGTGATGATCGATGACTACAAGATCGTGCCGCCGGCCCGCGAAGAAATGAAAGACGACATGGAGTCGCTGATTCATCACTTCAAGCTGTTTACCGAGGGTTATTGCGTTCCAGCCGGTGAGGCCTATGCGGCGATTGAGCACCCCAAGGGGGAGTTCGGTTGCTACATCATCTCCGACGGTGCAAACAAGCCATTCCGGCTCAAGGTGCGCGCACCCGGGTTCGCGCATATTTCCGCAATGGACAAGATGGTGCGTGGCCACATGCTGGCAGACGTTGTAGCCGTAATCGGCACCATGGATATCGTGTTCGGCGAGATCGATCGATGAGCGGCAACCCCAAAAAGACGCGGTTGTCGGAGCATGCCCGCCAGGTCATAGATCACTGGGTGGCGAAGTTCCCGGAGGGCCGCCAGCGCTCTGCCGTGATTGAGGCGTTGCGCACCGTGCAGCACGAGAATGACGGTTTTCTCACCCCCGAACTGATGGACGCGGTGGCCGAGTATCTCGACCTGACACCCATTCAGGTCTACGAGGTTGCGACCTTTTATTCGATTTTCGAGACCAACCCTGTCGGGCGTTGCCACATTTCTGTGTGCACCAATATCTCGTGTCATCTGCGCGGCTCTGCGGAAATCGTCGAGCACATCGAGAACAAGCTGGGTATCAAGACGGGTGAAAGCACGCCCGACAGGAAGTTCTTCCTGAAACAGGAAGAAGAATGTCTGGCTGCGTGCAACAACGCGCCAATGATGATGATCGACCATGTCTATTACGAGAATCTCACCCCGGAGAAGGTCGATGAGATCCTGGAGGGGCTGGAGTGAACTGGCTGGAGAAAAAGAACCTGGTCGCATTCGCAACTTTGGGGCTGGATCAGCCGTGGAGCATCGAGACATATCGCAGTATTGGCGGCTACCAGTCTTGGGAACGCATACTGCGCGGCGAGCTTTCTCCGGAAGAAGTCATTGATATCGTCAAGGCCTCCGGTTTGCGTGGCCGCGGTGGTGCTGGCTTCCCGACCGGTCTCAAGTGGAGCTTCATGCCGCGCAACGCGCCGGTGCAGAAATACATAGTCTGCAATTCCGACGAAAGCGAGCCGGGCACCTGCCATGACCGCGATATCCTGCGTTACAACCCGCATGCCCTCGTAGAAGGTATGGCCATTGCCGGTTTCGCCATGGGCGCGACCGTCGGCTACAACTATATCCGCGGCGAGTTTTATGCCGAGCCGGTGCCGCATTTTGAAGGTGCGCTGCGCGAGGCCTACGCTGCCGGCCTGCTGGGCAAGCAACTGCAGGGATCGGGAATCGACTTTGACCTGCACATGTTTGTCGGCGCGGGCGCCTATATCTGTGGCGAGGAAACCGGTCTGCTTGAATCACTGGAAGGCAAGCCGGGCAAGCCACGTTTCAAGCCACCTTTTCCGGCGCAGTACGGGCTGTATGGCAAGCCGACCACCGTCAACAACACGTACACGCTGTCATCGGTGCCATCGATCCTGCGCAACGGTGCAGAGTGGTTTGCCGGGCTGGGCCCGGACAAGTCCGGCGGTACCGCGATTTACTCGGTGTCGGGGCATGTAGAAAAGCCCGGCAACTACGAATTGCCGATGGGCGTGCCGTTCCGGGACCTGCTGGAGATCTGCGGCGGCGTCTGGCACGGCAGAAAGCTCAAGGCAGTGATCCCGGGTGGTTCGTCGGTCCCGGTGATGCCGGCCGAGAACATATTGGACGTCAACATGGACTACGAGGCACTGCGCGAGGCCGGCTCTGCGCTGGGCACCGGTGCCGTAGTTGTCATGGACGAGACCACCTGCATGGTCAGCATGCTCGAGCGCATCTCGCGTTTTTACTTTGCCGAATCATGTGGACAGTGCACGCCATGCCGCGAAGGCACCGGCTGGCTGAACCGTGTAATACGCCGCATCATGGCCGGCGCCGGACGTCCGGAGGATATGGACATGCTGGTAGATGTAGCCAACAAGATTGAGGGCCATACCATCTGTGCGCTTGGCGATGCCGCGGCCTGGCCGGTACAGAGCTTCATGAAACACTACCGGCACGAGTTCCAGTACATGATTGAAAATGGCGGCAAGAGCATCGTCGAAACAAACGGCAAGGCAGCCGCATGAGTGACGACCAGGTAAAACTGGAGGTCAACGGCGTCGAGCTGACGGCCAGCAAGGGTGCCATGATCATCGAGGTGACAGATGATGCCGGCATTTACATCCCGCGTTTTTGCTATCACAACAAGCTGTCGATAGCAGCCAACTGCCGGATGTGCCTGGTCGAGGTTGAAAAGGCACCCAAGCCACTGCCGGCGTGCGCCACACCAGTCGCCGAAGGCATGAAGGTGCACACCAAGTCACCCGCAGCGATCGCCGCGCAGCGGGCGACAATGGAATTCCTGCTGATAAATCACCCGCTGGACTGCCCGATCTGCGACCAGGGTGGTGAATGCGAGCTGCAGGACCTGGCAATGGGCTTCGGCCGCGATATTTCCCGCTACCAGGAACGCAAACGGGTTGTACCTGACAAGGACATCGGCCCGCTGGTTTCGACCGACATGACACGGTGTATTCACTGCACACGCTGCGTGCGGTTTACCGAAGAAGTTGCCGGGTTGCAGGAACTCGGTACGCTCGGTCGCGGCGAGAACATGGAAATCGGCACCTATATCGAGCGCAGCGTAGATCATGAGCTGTCCGGCAACGTGATTGACCTGTGCCCGGTGGGCGCTCTCAATTCGCGTCCGTTTCGGTTCCGCGCCCGCTCGTGGGAAATGATCCAGCAGGCAACCGTTTCACCGCACGACAGCGTTGGCAGCAACCTCTACGCGCATGTGCTGCAGGGCCGGCTGATGCGCATCGTGCCGCGGCCAAATGAATCGCTGAACGAGACCTGGATTTCGGACCGCGATCGCTTCAGCTATGCGGGCATCTATAGTGACGATCGCCTGCAGACACCAGTGTTTCGCGTCGACGGCGAGTTTCGGCCCGTAAGCTGGTCGGCTGCACTGGATCGTGTGGCAGAACGCCTGCGCCCGACCGAGGGCGAACTGGGCGTACTGGCAGCGCCTGGAGCGACGCTGGAGGAGCATTACCTGCTGCAGAAACTGGCGCGGGACCTCGAAAGTAACAACGTCGATCACCGTCTGCGAGCGTCCGATTTGAGCGACCAGTCAAACGATCCGCAATTCCCGACGCTGGGGGTTACGCTTGCCGCACTGGAGCAGGCCGATGCAATAGCGATCATCGGCAGTAACATCCGGCACGAGGCACCAATACTGGCGCACCGCGTCCGCAAAGCGGCGCTGGCCGGTGCTCAGGTCAGCATTGTTAACCCGCCAGACTACGAGTACCTGTTTCCGGTGCATGCTTATGCAGCCGCGCCACTAACGGCACTTCACACGCAGCTGGCCGCATTGCTCGGCGCGGTTGAGCAGGCAAGCGGGCGCAGTTCCGGCTTGTCGGTCGAGCGGGGCAGTGCCGACGGGCCGATCCGTGCCATCGCGGAATCTCTGGTTAAAGGAGACAAGTCGCACCTGGTTCTCGGCGCATTGTCTTGTCGCCACCCCGGTTTTGCACAGTTGCGTGCGCTGGCCGGTGCAATTGCTGAACTGTCCGGTGCGACCGTCGGCTGCCTGCCGGACGGCGCCAATGCCGCGGGAGCATATCTTGCCGGGATGGTGCCGCATCGTGGCCCGGGCGGAGCTGCTGCGCAGGCGCCAGGCAAGACCGCGCGCCAGATGCTGTCAGAGCCTTGTGCGTCCTATGTTCTGTTCGGCTTCGAGCCCCAGCATGACACGGCAGAAGGGCAGGCCGCGATCGAGGCGTTACGCGAGGCATCGTTTGTAGTGATGTTTTCGCCATGGCTTGACCCGACGGCGGTCGAATATGCTGATGTGATCCTGCCCATCGGCACCTTTGCCGAGACGGCCGGCAGTTTTGTGAACCTGCAGGGCGACCTGCAGACTTTCTCTGGTGTTGCACGGCCGGTTGGTGAGGCGCGCCCGGGCTGGAAAGTGCTGCGGGTTCTCGGCAACCAGCTGGGATTGTCGGGTTACGAGTACCGCGACGCCGGTGAAGTGCTGGCGGCTGCCCGGGCTGATATCGGGCCGATTCGCGCCGACAGCAGTACCAGTGGCGTGCCGATGTTCAACGGTGCGCAGTACAGTGAAGACCAGATGCCCGCAGACGTGCCGCTTTATGCAGCAGACTCGCTGGTGCGTCGTTCACGACCGCTGCAGCGTACCCGCTCAGGCAGGGAAGGCGGCAGCGCATGAGCTGGCTGGAATCACTGCTGGGCTTTCTGCCCGAGCCGCTGCTGGCAACGACGTTGATCACAATAAAAATTGTGATCGTGCTGGTGCCTTTGATTCTGTGCGTGGCTTACCTGACTCTGGCCGAGCGCCGCATTATCGGTTTCATGCAGTCACGCATTGGTCCAAACAGGGTCGGGCCATACGGATTACTGCAGCCATTTGCCGATGTGCTCAAGCTGCTGTTCAAGGAAATTGTCGTCCCGCGCAATTCCAATCGCTTCCTGTTTGTCATTGCGCCGCTGCTTGCCTTGATTCCGGCTTTTGCGACATGGGCGGTCGTGCCGTTGTCGCCCGAATTCGTGCTGTCTGATATCGATGCCGGCCTGCTTTTTGTGCTGGCACTTACATCTTTTGGCGTTTACGGCGTGATCCTGGCTGGATGGGCGACCAATTCCAAGTACGCTTTCCTTGGCGCCATGCGTTCGGCTGCCCAGATTGTCGCCTATGAGATCGCCATGGGTTTTGCCCTGGTGGGCGTACTGATGGCCGGCGGCAGCCTGAATCTCGGCAAAATCGTCGAGGCGCAGGCCGGTGGTGGCCTGCTGACATGGTTCTGGATTCCGCTGTTCCCGCTATTCATTGTCTATTTCATTGCCGGCGTCGCCGAAACCAACCGCGCACCGTTCGATGTCGCCGAAGGTGAGTCGGAAATCGTTGCCGGTTTTCATGTCGAGTACTCCGGCATGGGGTTTGCGCTGTTCTTCCTGGCCGAGTACGCCAATATCATTCTAATCAGCGTGCTGGTCGCGACGATGTTTCTCGGCGGCTGGCTGTCGCCGTTCGAGAGCTGGCCGCTGGTTGGCAACACAATCCTCGGTGCGCCCGGCTTTTTCTGGCTGGCCGTAAAAACATCGTTCTTCCTGTTCTGCTTCCTGTGGTTTCGGGCGACATTTCCGCGCTATCGCTATGACCAGATCATGCGGCTGGGCTGGAAAGTGTTTATCCCCGTAACCATCGTGTGGCTTACGGTATTGGGTGTGCTGGTCGCGTTCGACGTGCCGCCGTGGTTCAACTGAGTTTTTGTAATGAGTACATTAAAGAACTGGTCAAAAACCCTGCTGTTAACCGAGCTGCGTGGTGGCCTGGCCGTCACGCTGCGCAACATGCTGCGGCCAAAAGTGACTATCCAGTACCCGGAAGAGAAGACACCGCAGTCACCCAGGTTTCGTGGCCTGCACGCACAGCGCCGCTATCCCAATGGCGAAGAGCGCTGTATTGCGTGCAAGCTCTGCGAGGCCGTCTGCCCGGCGCTTGCCATTACTATCGAATCAGACGTCCGCGATGATGGGACGCGTCGCACCACCCGCTATGACATTGACCTGTTCAAGTGCATTTACTGCGGTTTCTGCGAGGAGGCCTGCCCGGTAGATGCCATCGTCGAAACACGCATCCACGAGTACCACATGGAAAATCGGGGCGACAACATCATGACAAAGGACAAGTTGCTTGCGGTCGGCGAGAAATACGAAGCGATGATAGCGGCTGACAAAGCAGCGGACGCGGACTACCGCTAATGATCGAAACCGGAGTTTTTTACCTGTTTGCAACAATCCTGGTCGCCGCGGCCATCGGGGTGATCAGTTTTCGTAACCCGGTGTATGCGGCTCTGTGCCTGGTTCTGGCCTTTGTCACCAGCTCCGTGTTGTGGATCCTGATCGAAGCGGAGTTTCTCGGCATCGTGCTGGTGCTCGTCTATGTCGGTGCCGTGATGGTGCTGTTTCTGTTTGTGGTGATGATGCTGGACATCAACACCGAGCAGATGCGCGAGGGTTTCACTCGTTATGCGCCGCTCGGCGGACTGGTGGCTTTCATCGTAGTGGCAGAAATCGGGTATGTCTTGTTGGCGCGGACGGGTCCGGCGCCGGAAAAGGTAGCGCTGCCGGGCTCCGGCTACAGCAATACCGAAGAGCTCGGCAAGGTCCTCTATACCGATCATGTCTATGCCTTCGAGCTGGCGGCAATGATCCTGCTGGTTGCCATCGTGGCGGCTATCGCCCTGACCATGCGCAAGCGGGCAGGGGTGAAAGCGCAGAATATCAGCGAGCAGGTGGCCACCAGCGCGAAAGACCGCATCCGGATGGTGTCCATGCCGGCGGAGAAGCGCTGATGATCGGCCTGAATCATTACCTGATGCTGTCGGCGATCCTGTTCAGCCTGGCAGTAGCCGGCTTTTTCCTCAACCGGAAGAACGTCATCATCCTGCTGATGTGCATCGAGCTGATGCTGCTTGCCGTCAACTTCAATTTTGTCGCTTATGCCCGTTTTCTCAACAACATTGATGGGCAGGTCTTCGTGTTCTTTATTCTGACTGTGGCCGCTGCCGAGGCGGCCATAGGTCTGGCGATCCTGGTGGTGCTGTTCCGTAACCGGCGCAGTATCGATGTAGACGATCTCAACCTGATGAAGGGCTGACGTTGAAAGCAGCGCTACTGACAATCGTACTCGCGCCGCTACTGGCATCAGCCGTCGCGGGCCTGTTTGGCCGGCGCATTGGGCGCGCCGGTGCTCACTGGGTGACGATCCTGGCCGTCGGCCTGTCGTTTTTCCTGTCGGCATGGGTGTTGTGGCAGACCATGCAGGCCGATGGGCCAGTGTTCAACGATGCCATCTACACATGGATGGTCAGTGACGGCTTGCGGATGGAGGTCGGTTTCCTGATCGACAGGCTGTCGGCGCTGATGATGGCAGTCGTTACCTTTGTGTCGTGGATGGTGCATATCTACACCATCGGTTACATGCGCGAAGACGATGGCTACCAGCGTTTTTTCAGCTATATCTCGCTATTCACCTTCGCAATGCTGATGCTGGTGATGTCGAACAACTTCCTGCAGCTGTTCTTTGGCTGGGAGGCAGTCGGTGTCGTCAGCTACCTGCTCATTGGCTTCTGGTACAAGAAGCCCACCGCGATCTTTGCCAATCTGAAGGCTTTTCTCGTCAACCGCGTGGGCGACTTTGGCTTCGTGCTGGGTATCGCGGCCATCGTCTATTTCACCGGCAGCCTCGACTATGGCGAGGTGTTCGCAGACTCGGCCAGCCTTGCGTCGGGGACCCTGGAGATTTTCTCCGGCACGCAGTGGTCGGCGATCACGGTGGCCTGCATCCTGCTGTTCATCGGCGCGATGGGCAAGAGTGCCCAGATTCCGCTGCACGTGTGGCTGCCGGATTCGATGGAAGGCCCCACGCCAATCTCGGCATTGATACACGCGGCGACCATGGTCACAGCGGGCATCTTTATGGTTGCACGCATGTCGCCGCTGTTTGAATTATCGGAAGTGGCCCTGGTGACGGTGCTGACGATTGGCGCACTGACAGCATTCCTGATGGGCCTGGTCGGTATCGTGCAAAACGACATCAAGCGCATCATTGCCTATTCGACCCTGTCGCAGCTCGGCTACATGTTTGTCGCGTTGGGTGTGTCGGCCTATGCGGCCGGCATCTTTCACCTGATGACACACGCCTTTTTCAAGGCACTGCTGTTCCTGGCCGCCGGCTCGGTGATCATCGGCATGCACCACGAGCAGGATATTCGCAAGATGGGCGGTCTCCGCAGGCACATGCCGATTACCTACTGGACCTCGCTGCTGGGCAGCCTCGCCCTTATCGGGTTTCCCGGGTTTGCCGGATTCTTTTCCAAGGACGCGATTATCGAGGCGGTGCACCTGTCGTTACTGCCGGGCGCAAATATTGTTTACTGGGCAGTCCTGAGCGGCGTGTTCATCACCGCGTTGTACAGCTTCCGGCTGGTCTTTCTGGTGTTCCACGGCCCGGAGCGCTTTGATGAGCACACGCGATCGCATTTGAAAGAGAGCCCACTGGTGGTGACCGGGCCACTGATTCTGCTGGCTATCCCGTCGGTAATCATTGGTGCGCTGACCATCGGTCCGTTGTTATTCGAGGGCTGGTTCGGCGGCGCAATATCGGTGCTGCCAAAACATGACGTCCTGACCGAGCTGGGCAAGGGCTGGCATGGCCCGCTGGGCATGATCACTCACGCAATACAGACGCCGCCGCTATGGTTTGCGCTGGCTGGCGTGTTTGTCGCCTGGTTCCTGTACCTGCGCAGGCCGGAGTTGCCAGGTCGCATTGCTACTGCCATAAGCCCGCTTTACCGGCTGCTGGACCGGAAGTATTACTTCGATGAGCTCAACCAGCAGGTCTTTGCCAACGGTGCGCAGCAGGCCGGACGCCTGTTCTGGCGGGTCGGGGACGAAACTTTGATTGACGGGGCAGTGGTCAACGGTTCTGCCAAAACGGTCGGCTGGATTTCCGGCGTGATGCGCGGCATCCAGTCCGGTTTCCTGTATCACTATGCATTTGCCATGGTCATCGGGCTGGCAGCCTTGCTGGGCTGGCTGATAGTGCGGGGCTGATATGGACTTCCCGATACTCAGTACGCTTACCTGGCTGCCCATCGTCGGCGGTATTGCCGTATTACTCGCTGCCCGTGGCGGCGAGGCGCTGCCGCGGCAACTCGCGCTGGGTGTCTCGATCATTACTTTCGCCATCAGCCTGCTGCTGTGGCAGCCATCGCTGTTTTCCTCGGCCGCCATGCAGTTCGAGGAATTCGTGCCATGGATCGATACTTACAACGTTAATTATCATCTCGGTATCGACGGTATCTCGCTGCCGCTGATCCTCCTGACCACCTTTATGACAGTGCTGGTTGTCATTGCCGGCTGGGAGGTCATCAAGGACAAGACCGCACAGTACATGGCAGCCTTTCTGATCATGGAAGGCATCATGATCGGCGTTTTCTGCGCCCTCGATGCAATGCTGTTTTACGTGTTCTGGGAGGCGATGCTGATTCCGATGTTCATTATCATCGGTGTCTGGGGCGGGCCCAATCGTGTGTACGCCACCATCAAGTTTTTCCTGTACACCTTTCTCGGTTCGGTGTTCATGCTGGTCAGCCTGATCTACCTGTACTTCCAGGCCGGCAGTTACGAAATACTGGATATGCACGCCGTCGGGCTGGGTCTGCAGGAGCAGAAGTGGATTTTTCTTGCTTTCCTGGTGGCGTTTGCCGTCAAGATCCCGATGTTTCCGGTGCACACCTGGCTACCGGATGCTCACGTCGAAGCGCCGACAGGGGGCTCGGTTATCCTGGGGGCCATCATGTTGAAAATGGGTGGCTACGGTTTTCTGCGTTTCAGTCTGCCGATCACGCCCGATGCCAGCCAGAGTTTTGACTGGCTGCTGATCCTGCTTTCCCTGATTGCCATTGTCTATATCGGTTTTGTTGCACTGGTGCAGCAGGACATGAAAAAGCTCATTGCCTACTCTTCGATCGCGCACATGGGTTTTGTCACGCTGGGCCTGTTCATCCCGTTTACCATCCTGCGCAGCACCGGTGGCCTGAGTGGCGTCGCGCTGGGCCTGGAAGGCGGCATGGTGCAGATGATTTCCCACGGGCTGATTTCCGGGGCGCTGTTCCTTTGCGTCGGCGTAATGTACGACCGGATGCACTCGCGCCAGATAGGCGATTACGGTGGCGTGGTCAATACCATGCCAAAATTCGCCGCTTTCATGGTTTTGTTCGCCCTGGCCAATGCCGGCTTGCCTGGTACCTCCGGTTTTGTCGGCGAGTTCATGATCATCCTTTCCAGCTTCAAGGCCAATTTCTGGTTTGCGTTTCTGGCGGCAACGACGCTGATACTGGGCGCGGCCTACATGCTGTGGCTGATAAAACGCACGATCTTCGGGGAAATCGCCAACGAAAAGGTGGCGGCGCTCACCGATCTCAACCGGCGCGAGTTTTTTGTGCTTGGCACGCTTGCAGTATCGGTTATTGCGCTGGGTGTCTGGCCGGCCCCGCTTGTTGATGTCATGCACGGAACGATCGATAACCTGATCCAGCACATGATGCAGTCGAAGGCAGGTGCCATATGACTATGCCTGACCTCACGCACGTCTGGCCGGAAATTTTCGTTGCCACGATGGCGTGTCTGGTGCTCGTGGTGGACCTGTACGCTGACAAGCGGCGCAACTATACGTACTGGCTGTCGATGTTGACGCTCGTTGGTGCCGCAGCACTGACACTCATCTTTCGCAGCACCGGGCGCGAGCTGACGCTGACCGGCAGTTTCGTCGCCGAGCCAATGGCCGACGTTCTGAAAATGGTCGCTTACGGCATCATCGCGCTGGTGTTCCTGTATTCCCGCGATTACCTGCGGGCACGCCAGTTAATGAAGGGCGAATATTTCGTGCTGGGGCTGTTTGGCCTGCTTGGCATCATGGTGATGATCTCGGCGCACAATCTGATCACGCTGTATCTCGGCCTGGAACTGCTGTCGCTGTCGTTGTATGCCATGGTTGCCTTTGACCGCGACTCGACAATCTGCGCCGAGTCTGCCATGAAGTATTTTGTGCTCGGAGCCATAGCCTCGGGCACGCTGCTGTACGGCATGTCGCATATCTATGGTGTTACCGGCAGCCTGAACCTGCAGGAGATTGCCACCGCAGTGTCGGCCAATCCTTCCGACCTGCGTCTGGTTGTGGCGCTTTCCTTCCTCCTCGTTGGTGTTGCATTCAAGCTTGGCGCCGTGCCTTTTCATATGTGGTTGCCGGATGTTTATCACGGTGCGCCAACCTCAACGACACTGTACATAGGCAGCGCGGCAAAGCTTGCGTCGTTTGCGCTTGTCATCCGGCTCATCAGCGAAGGGCTTATCGGGCTGGAATCGACATGGCAGGACATGCTTGCAGTGCTGGCAGTACTGTCGCTGGCTGTCGGAAATATCGTTGCGATTGCCCAGACCAACCTGAAGCGCATGCTGGCTTACTCAACTATTTCTCACGTCGGTTTTATTCTGCTGGGGTTCATCGCCGCAGACGCCCAGGGTTATCAGGCGGCGCTGTTCTATACCATCGTGTATGTGCTGATGGCAGCCGGCGCCTTCGGCATGATTATCCTGTTGAGCCGGGCTGGCTTCGAAGCTGATGAGCTGGCTGATTTCAAGGGTCTCAACAATTACAGCCCGTGGTTTGCGCTGATCATGCTGTTGCTGATGTTCAGCATGGCGGGCGTACCGCCGCTGGTTGGTTTCTATGCCAAGCTGGCCGTCATTTCGGCCGTGCTCGATGCCGGTTACCTCTGGCTGGCTGTGACCGCAGTCGTGTTCTCCGTAATTGGCGCGTTTTACTACCTGCGCCTGATCAAGCTGATGTATTTCGATGCTCCGGACGGCGAGGGCCGCATCGATGCGGCGCTGGGCATGCGGGTAGTTCTGAGCGCTAACGGGCTCGCCATGCTTGCGCTGGGACTATTTCCGGGTGCGCTGCTTGCCCTGTGCGGGCAGGTGATTCCCTTGGGTCTGCGCTGAGAAAGGCCTTGATATCTGCCTCGCCGGTTCTGTAGTATGCGCGCTCTGGTGCGGGGTGGAGCAGTCTGGCAGCTCGTCGGGCTCATAACCCGAAGGTCGCAGGTTCAAATCCTGCCCCCGCTACCACTTACAACGATGCCGCCCCCTGGGGCGGCATTTTTTTTGACGGTTCCCGGCCGGCTTGCTGCCCGGTCGCCGTTTAAACTATAATGCGCGCCGCAAGCGGGGCTGGCGTGGTGCGCACAGCTCTGTCCCGGCAGCGCCGGGACAAAGGTTGAAGGCCCCGTCTGGGGCTTTTTCTTTGGCCGGATGGGTCAGAGCGGAGATGAAGAATAAGTGGGCCGAAGGCCCACTTTTTGTTTGGAAACAGTAAGTTGGTGATGAAGCAGGCACTTTTGGACCTGCTCGAGCCGGCCATAGAAGGCCTCGGCTACGAGTTGGTCGAGCTGGAACACCGGGCCGGAAATCGTGGTCTGGTGCGGCTGTATATCGATCACCCGGATGGTATCGGGCTCGATGATTGCGAGCAGGTCAGCCATGAGGTGAGTGCCTTGCTGGACGTAAGCGACCCGCTGCCGGGCAAATACGTGCTGGAAGTGTCATCGCCGGGTGAGGACCGGGTGCTGCGTAAACCGCAGCACTTCGCCGCATTTACCGGCGAGAGGATCAGGGTCGAGCTCACGACAGAGCATGAGGGCCGGCGCCGCTACACCGGCAGCCTGGTCGGTATTGAGGATGAGGAAGTTCTGGTCGAGAGCGACGGAGAATTAGTGAGGCTGCAGCTGGGCGCTATTGCCAGGGCAAGGCTTGCGCCGCTGCACAACACAGGTAAATGAGCATGAACAAGGAAATACTGCTGGTCGCAGACGCCGTTTCTAACGAAAAGGGCGTGGACCGCGAGATCATTTTCGAGGCAATCGAGGCCGCGCTGGCATCGGCCACGCGGCGCCGCCATGGCGACGATATAGACGTGCGTGTGGCGATCGATCGCGAGTCGGGCGAGTACAGCACTTTCAGGCGCTGGCTCGTGTTTGCCGATGACTCAACCGAGCTGGAATTTCCCGATCGTGAGCTGCGCATGCAGGATGCGGTCGACTACGATGCCGACGTGGAGCCGGGCGGCTACGTCGAGGAACCGATGGAGTCGGTTGAGTTTGGCCGGATCGCAGCGCAGACCGCCAAACAGGTCATCGTGCAGAAGGTGCGGGAAGCCGAACGCGCGCAGGTCGTGGAGGAATACCAGGAGCGCGTCGGCGAGCTGGTCGGTGGTATCGTCAAGCGTGTTGATCGTAACGGCGTTTACATCGATCTGGGCGGCAATGCCGAAGCATTTATTGCCCGCGACGAGCTGATCCCGCGCGAGCCGGTGCGGCCGCAGGATCGCATAAAGGGGTACCTGCGCGAAGTTACTGCGGAAACGCGCGGCCCACAGCTGTTCCTGACCCGGACGTCACCGGAGTTCCTGATCGAGCTGTTCAAGCTGGAGGTGCCGGAAGTCGGGCAGGGTCTCATTGACATCCTCGGTGCTGCACGCGACCCGGGTTTGCGGGCAAAAATTGCCGTCAAGAGTAACGACAAACGTATCGATCCGGTTGGTGCCTGTGTAGGCATGCGTGGTTCACGCGTGCAGGCCGTATCGAACGAGCTGGCCGGTGAACGTGTCGACATTATTCTGTGGGACGATAATTCGGCCCAGTTTGTCGTTAACGCCATGTCTCCGGCCGATGTGCTGTCAATCGTTGTCGATGAAGACTCTCACAGCATGGACCTGGCTGTAGAGGAAGACAAACTGTCACAGGCAATTGGCGCGCGTGGCCAGAATATCCGGCTGGCCAGTGAACTCAGCGGCTGGACGCTGAACGTAATGACCGAGGCCGATGCCGAGCAGAAAAGCGACGAGGAGCTCAAACAGCTTGTTGAACTTTTCGTCAAGCAGCTCGATGTGGACGAAGAAGTTGCCAGCATCCTGGTGCAGGAAGGCTTCTCCAGTATCGAAGAGGTTGCCTATGTGCCGGCCTCTGAACTGCTTGCAATCGAGGAGTTTGACCAGGGCGTCGTGGACGAACTGCGTAACCGTGCGCGCGACAACCTGCTGACCCAGGCCATTGCCCAGGAGGAGACGCTGGATGCCGGCGGCCCGGCCGACGACCTGCTGGAGCTGGACGGCATGAACAAGGAGCTGGCATTCAAGCTGGCCGAAAACGGGATTACTACCCGCGAAGAGTTGGCCGAGCAGGCCGTGGACGACCTGCTCGATGTAACCGACCTTGAGCAGGAGCAGGCCGCCGAGCTGATTATGGCTGCCCGGGCGCACTGGTTCGAGGACGAAGAGCAGGCCGAGAGTCAGGAGGCTTAATTGATGTCAGACGTAACAGTTGCGCAATATGCAGACGTGCTGAAAGTCTCCGTGGAGAAGCTGTTGTCACAGCTGGATGAGGCAGGCATTTCCCTATCGAGCGCCGACGACACCATCAGCGAGGAAGCCAAGATGGAGCTGCTGTCGCATCTGCGGCGGTCGCACGGTCGTTCGGAGTCTTCTGCGGCACCGCCAAAAATTACTCTTAAACGCAAGTCGCAGGGTGAACTGCGCCTGTCCGGCGCGCAGGGGCGTTCGCGCACTGTCAGCGTAGAAGTGCGGCGCAAACGCACCTACGTCAAGCGCGATGTACTCGAAGAGGAAGCGCGTCAAAAGCAGGCGGAACTTGACGAGCGTCGCCAGGCAGACGTAGAGCAACGCGAGGCGCAGGAACAGGCGGTTGCGGACAAGCGCCGTGAATCTGAAGAACGTGAAGCACGCGAAGAAGCCGAACGGGTCGAAGCCGCCGCAGCGCAACGCGAGGCCGACGAGAAGGCTCGCCAGCAGGCCGAGGCGGCAGCGCGCGAGCGGGCGGCTGCTGCCGAGCGCAAGCGCGAGGAAGAAGCGCGCCTGGCTAAGCAGAAAAAGGACCGGCAGCGCGACAAGCGTTCTACCCGTTACGGCCGCGAGGAGTTGCACGTTGCCTCCGCCGGCAAGCGCCGACGAAAGAAAACCACGCGCCGCCGGACCGTCAATGTAAACGTCGAGTCCAAGCATGGTTTCGAGCGGCCGACTGCGCCGGTAATTCGCGAAGTTGAAATTCCCGAGGCGATTACCGTCGCCGAGCTGGCACAGAAGATGGCCATCAAATCGACCGAAGTCATCAAGGCGATGATGAAAATGGGCGCGATGGTCACCATCAACCAGTCGATCGATCAGGACACCGCGGCCATTGTCGTCGAGGAGATGGGCCATACGCCGATACTACTCAAGGAAAGCGAGCTGGAAGACCAGCTGCTCGGCGAAAAGGTGGAGCAGGAATTTGACGAACAACCGCGACCGCCTGTCGTGACGGTGATGGGGCATGTCGACCATGGCAAGACCTCGCTGCTCGACCACATCCGGCGCACGCGTGTTACTGCTGGTGAGGCTGGCGGGATCACCCAGCACATCGGTGCGTACCGTGTCGAAACTGACCGGGGCACCATTGCCTTTCTGGATACGCCGGGCCACGAGGCATTTACCGCAATGCGCGCCCGTGGTGCAAAAGTAACCGACATCGTCATTCTCGTTGTGGCAGCCGACGATGGCGTCATGCCGCAGTCAATCGAAGCAATCCAGCATGCCAAGGCTGGCGACGTGCCGATTGTCGTCGCGGTAAACAAGATCGACAAAGCCGATGCTGACGTGGAGCGTGTACGCACCGAGCTGGCACAGCATGAGGTCATCCCGGATGACTGGGGTGGCGAAAACATGTTCGTCAACGTTTCGGCAGAAACCGGCGAGGGCATTGATAACCTGCTGGAAGCCGTCTTGCTGCAGGCTGAGGTGCTGGAGCTGAAAGCACCGTCCGACGGAGCCGCAAACGGAGTTGTGCTTGAGTCGTCACTGGAAAAAGGCCGCGGTGCAGTTGCAACGTTGCTGGTCAGCAGCGGCAAACTCAGCCAGGGTGACGCAATTCTTGTCGGCCAGGAATACGGACGCGTGCGTGCGATGTTCGACGAGCAGGGCGACCCGATCACGGAGGCAGGCCCGTCGACCCCGGCAGTTGTGCTGGGGCTGTCCGGCACACCAAATGCCGGTGACGATTTCATGTCGCTCACCGACGATCGCAAAGCGCGCGAGGTGGCCGAACTGCGGCAGGAACGGCAGCGTGAGGCAGCGCTGGCAAAACAGCAGGCCAGCCGGCTGGAGAATGTCTTCGAGCAAATGGCAGAGGGCGAGCTTGCCTCGGTCAAAATACTGCTGAAAGCGGACGTGCAGGGCAGCGCCGAAGCCCTGCGCGATGCCCTGACGAAGCTGTCCAACGACGAGGTCAAAGTGAAGGTGATCTCGAGTGGAGTCGGCGGCATCACCGAGTCGGACGTAAACCTGGCGGCAGCGTCAGGGGCCACCGTGATCGGCTTTAACGTTCGCGCCGATGCGTCAGCGCGGGCAGCCGTCAAGGACTCCGGTATCCAGCTGCGTTATTACAGCATCATTTACGAAGCCATCGATGACGTGAAAAAAGCGCTGTCCGGGCTGCTTGCACCCGAAATCAGGGAGCAGATTACCGGGCTGGCAGAAGTGCGCGAAGTGTTTCGTTCGCCGAAGTTTGGCAACGTCGCCGGCTGCATGGTTATCGACGGGCTGGTCAAACGCAACCTGCCTATCCGGGTGCTGCGCGAGAACGTTGTTATCTACGAAGGTGAGCTCGAATCGTTACGGCGCTTCAAGGATGATGTGCGTGAAGTACGGGCCGGCACCGAGTGCGGTATCGGGGTGCGTAACTACAATGACGTGAAAGCCGGCGACCAGATAGAGTGCTTCGAGCGGATCGAGGTTGCTCGCACGATCTGATCATGGCCCGGGAATTTCATCGTAGTGATCGCGTTGGTGAGGAAATCCAGCGCTCGCTGAGCGAGATCATTCGTGATGAACTGGATGATCCGCGGCTGCGGCTGATAACGCTTACCGAAGTGCGGGTAACCCGTGACCTCGGTCATGCGCGGGTATTTTTTACTTCGCTGGACGATGGTGAGCACGAGCCGCTGGTTAAAGCTCTGGAGCGTGCCTCCGGCTTTCTGCGCGGTGAACTCGGCCGGCGACTGGTTATTCGCGCCGTGCCGCAGTTGCATTTCGAATACGACGTCAGTCTCGAGCAGGGGCAGCGATTGCGGTCCTTGATCGACCAGGCTGTTGCCGACGACCGCGAGCGGGCAGCCGGCGACGAAGAGGACTGAGATGGCGGCCCGGCGCGGACAACGTGACGTGCACGGCATTGTTCTGCTGGACAAGCCGGTTGGGGATACCTCGAACCGTGCGCTGCAGCGCGTAAAACGACTTTACCAGGCAAAAAAAGGCGGCCATACCGGTAGTCTCGATCCTCTTGCCAGCGGGCTGCTGGTTATTTGCCTCGGTGAGGCCACCAAAGTTTCGGCCTACCTGCTCGATACCAACAAGCGTTACACGGTTTCTGCCAGCCTGGGACGCAAGACCGATTCAGGCGATGCCGCCGGCAAGGTGACGGCGGAAACGACCACGATTGCCGGCAGGTCCGAGATCGAAGCCGTGTTGCCACGGTTCCGCGGCAAGATCAGCCAGGTCCCGCCGATGTACTCGGCACTCAAGCACCAGGGGCGCAGGCTTTATGAGTTGGCGCGGGAAGGCGTCGAGATCGAGCGCAAGGCCCGCACCGTGACAATTTTCCACCTCGAGCTGACCGGCTGCGACGAGCAAGGGTTCGAGCTGGAGGTTGCCTGCTCGAAAGGCACCTATGTGCGGACGCTGGTCGAGGATATCGCCGAGGCGGCCGGCAGCCTGGCCCATGTCAGGGCCCTGCGGCGCACCGCCCTGGGACCGTTCAGCGCGGCCGAAATGCTCAGCATGGAGCAGCTGGAGACAGCGGCGCACGAGGGGCTTGAGACGCTCGACAGCAAGCTGGAACCGATAGACAGGGCCATCTCTGCATGGCCGGCTGTCAGGCTTGGTCAGGATGCCTCCTGGTACCTGCAGCAGGGCCAGCCGGTGACCGTGCCACGGGCACCCGCAGAGGGCTGGGTGAGGCTGTATGCGGCCGAATCGCGGTTCATCGGAATCGGCGAGGTGATTGCGGACGGGCGGATTGCGCCGCGGCGCCTTTTCAGGCTGGGAAACAGTTGTTTATAACGGGGCGGCGAGGGTAGAATCTGCCGCGCGTAAAAAGGGCTAAATAGTAAGATCAGGAGTTTTGGCAAATGCCTCTTTCCAGTGAGCAAAAATCGGGGGTTATCTCCGAGTATCAGAAATCATCTGGCGACACAGGGTCGCCCGAAGTGCAGGTTGCTTTGCTGTCGAAGCGAATCAACGAGCTGTCCGATCATTTTTCGGAGCACAAGAAAGACCATCATTCACGCCGTGGCCTGTTGAAAATGGTCAACCAGCGGCGCAAATTGCTTGATTACCTCAAGAAGAAGGACCTGAAACGTTATCAGGACCTCATTGCCCGGCTCGGCCTGCGCCGATAACGGCTGATCGCGACGCGACAGCTGCTTTCTGAAGTTACCTACAGGATTATTAACGTGGAAACGTTCAAAAAGACGTTCCAGTATGGAACGCACACTGTTTCTGTTGAAACGGGCGAGATGGCTCGCCAGGCAGACGGCGCGGTGGTTGTCACCATGTCGGATACCGTTGTTCTGGTCACTGCGGTGGGCGCGCGCGAGGCTGATGCCGGCCGCGGGTTTTTCCCCCTGACCTGCAACTATATTGAAAAGACCTATGCTGCCGGCAAGATTCCGGGCGGGTTTTTCAAGCGCGAGGGACGTCCCAGCGAGAAAGAGACGCTGACCTCACGGCTGATGGACCGGCCGATCCGGCCGCTGTTCCCGAAGGGCTTCATGAACGAAGTCCAGGTGATAGCCACCGTTGTGTCGATGAATCCGGATGTTGATCCGGATATACCGGCCATGCTCGGTGCAGGTGCCGCACTGGCCCTGTCCGGCATCCCGTTCAGCGGCCCGGTTGCCGCTGCGCGCGTTGGCTACATCAATGGCGATTACGTGCTCAACCCGACAAACACGGCGCTGGTCGACTCCGACCTGGAGCTGGTGGTGGCCGGCACCAAAGAAGCGGTGCTGATGGTTGAATCACAGGCGCGTGAATTGCAGGAGGATGTAATGCTGGGCGCCGTCATGTACGGCCACGAGCAGATGCAGGTCGCAATAGACGCCATCAACGAACTTGCCGCAGAAGCGGGTAAGCCGGCCTGGGAGTGGACGGCACCACAGGCCGACGAACAGCTGGCAAGTGCTGCAGCGGAACTGGCGACCGGGCCGATTGGCGAGGCTTACCGGATTCCGGAAAAAATGGCGCGACGCGAACAGTTGCGACTGGCCAAGAAAGCCGTTGTCGAACAGCTGGTCGAGCGCAATGAAGAGTGGGCCGGCTCGGCCGGCAGTGCGGTATCTGCCGTCGAGAGCCAGATCGTGCGCTCGCGGTCGCTGAGTGGCGAAGCGCGTATTGACGGCCGTGACGACAAGACAGTGCGGCCGCTGAATATTCGCACCGGAGTCCTGCCACGCACGCATGGCTCGGCGCTTTTCACCCGCGGCGAAACCCAGGCGCTGGTTACCACGACGCTGGGAACCGGCCGCGACGCGCAGATCATCGACGCCCTGGAGGGTGAGCGCAAAGATCCTTTCATGCTGCATTACAATTTCCCGCCGTTTTGCGTTGGTGAAGCCCGTTTCATGACCGGCCCGAAGCGGCGCGAAATCGGACACGGTAACCTGGCCAGACGCGGCATCGCCGCTGTCCTGCCCGATATGGATGAATTTCCTTACGTCGTCCGCGTCGTTTCGGAAGTGACCGAGTCGAATGGTTCGAGTTCGATGGCAACCGTCTGCGGCACCAGCCTGGCGCTGATGGATGCCGGCGTGCCGATCAAGGCACCGGTAGCCGGTATAGCCATGGGCCTGGTCAAGGAAGGCGACAACTTCCGTATCCTGACCGACATCCTGGGTGACGAAGATCATCTGGGCGACATGGATTTCAAGGTGGCCGGAAGCAATGACGGTGTTACCGCCCTGCAGATGGATATCAAGATTCAGGGTATCGATCGCGAAATCATGCAGCAGGCCCTGGCGCAGGCACGCGACGCGCGCATGCACATACTCGGCGAGATGAACAAGGTGCTCGAGAATCCGCGCGAGAAGATGTCCGAATGGGCGCCGAGCATCGTCACGATAAAGATCGATCCCGAGAAGATCCGCGACGTTATCGGCAAGGGTGGCAGCGTGATCCGTGCCATAACGGAAGAGACTGGCGCGACGATCGACATCGACAACGACGGTACGGTCAAGATCGCTTCAGTTGATGGCGCATCCGGCCGGGAAGCGCTGAAGCGGATCGAGATGATTACGGCCGAAGTCGAAGTCGGCAAGATCTACGAGGGTAAGGTCGCTCGCCTGATGGATTTTGGTGCCTTTGTCACCATACTGCCTGGCAAGGATGGCCTGGTACACATCTCGCAGATCTCCAACGAGCGCGTGGAGAAAGTCAGCGACAAGCTCAATGAAGGTGATGTCGTCAGGGTCAAGGTGCTCGAAGTTGATCGCCAGGGGCGTGTCAGGCTGAGCATGCGCGACGTCGACGCGGCCTGAGCAAAAGCAGAAATCGGCCACGAAAAAAGCCCGGCATTGCCGGGCTTTTTTTGTATTTGCGTTGCGAGAATTGGATGTTCGCGGCTAAAGCCGCTCCTACAGCCGCTGCTACTTGCTGTTTGAGCCCATCAACGTCTTGAAAATTTCTTCCTGGGCTGATTTCCAGCGATTGTAGTTTTTCAGTGTGATGTCGGTGACGATGCCAACCGGATCGATGCCGACGACGCTGCGAACCCGCTCACGCACCTGGTGCTGCTGCGACATGAACAGCTTCATGCTCTGCTCAAGGTAGCTGCTGGCTACGTTCTGCAGGCTGCTGCCGTAAGAACGAATCACCTGAGACAGGAAATCACGACTCAGAATCGGGTCGCCTTCCTGCTCCTGTTCGCTGATTACTTGCAGCAGGATGCAGCGGGTGATGTCCTGCTGCGACTTCTTGTCGATGACGACAAAGTCCACCTGGTCCATCACCAGTCGCCGAACGTCGGCCAGGGTGATGTAGCGGCTTTCCTCGGTGTCGTACAGGCGCCGATTCGGGTACTTCTTAATGATTCTCGATTCGGTTTCGCGAGTCTCTGATTCTGCGGCAGTTTGCATTTAGATTGTCTCCAGATTGCGGCGGCCCCCGAAATCCCCCACGGGCTGCTGCGGTGCAAGGTAGGAAACATCTTACGCCCGCTTTGCAATGTCATTCAACTGTCAAATCGCTGCTGGATCACTGCTCCGCGAATCACTTCGGTCGGTTGCAGCTTTTGGTCAAGCTGCAATGCAGAAATGCCATGCAACTTATTGATATTCCAGTTTGTTTGTGCCCAGTCAATTACCTCGGCAACCGGATGATCCGCCAGCTCCGGGGGAGGATCCTGGCGCAGGACGACCAGGGCATCGAACATAACCCGGCCCCGCCTGTCCTTTGGCAGCCCTGCCGCGCCAAATGACTTGCTCAACTTGTTGCCGTCCGGGTCCAGCGCGAGGGGCAGATGGGCATGGCGCGGCTCGGGCAGCGACAGCGATTTACGCAGCCAGCTTTGCCGTGGCGTGGAGTCGAGCAGGTCGCAGCCGCGTACGATATGGGTGATTCCCTGCGCTGCATCATCGATGGTGACGGCCAGCTGGTACGCGTGCAGACCGTCCCTGCGCCGGATGACGAAGTCTCCCGTTTCGCTTGCCAGACGCCACGAGAAGCGGCCCTGCACGGCATCGTCGATAGTCACGGGCTCATCGCTGGTTACCAGCCGGATAGCATGCTCTTCGCTGGCTGATATCGCGGCTTTCCGGCAGGTCCCGGGGTAGATCCCGCCGGGGTGGGCGGCGACCATGCGGCGCGTGCAGCGGCACCGGTAGGCCAGACCCTCGTGTAACAGGCGGCCGATAACATCGCAGTACCTGTCCAGGCGGCGGCTCTGGTAGACGAGCGGGCCGTCCCAGTGCAGCTGGTAATCGTCCAGTGTGCGCAGGATTAAGTCGGCCGATCCGGGTACCTCGCGTGGCGGGTCGAGGTCCTCAATACGGACCTGCCACTGCCCGCCAGCCCGACGGGCCTCCAGAAAGCTGCCGAGCGCTGCCAGCAGCGAGCCAAAATGCAGTGGCCCGGTGGGAGAGGGGGCAAACCGGCCGACGTAGGGCACACCGCTCATTGCGGGGGCACTCAGCCGCGCATCTGTTTCTCGCGGATCTCGTCCAGCGTCTTGCAGTCGATGCACAGGGTGGCCGTGGGGCGCGCCTCCAGCCGGCGTACGCCGATTTCCACGCCGCACGATTCGCAGTACCCGTAGTCGCCCGAGTCCATAGTCAGCATGGCCTCGTCGATTTTCTTGATCAGCTTGCGCTCCCGGTCTCGGGTGCGCAGCTCGAGACTGAACTCCGATTCCTGTGTCGCCCGGTCGTTGGGGTCCGGGAAGTTGGCCGCCTCGTCCTTCATGTGATGCACGGTGCGGTCGACTTCTTCCATCAACTCATGCTTCCAGGCATCAAGAATCATTGTGAAGTGTTTGAGTTGACGGGCATTCATGTACTTTTCTTTCGCCCGCAACTTGTATGGCGCTATCCCCGCAACCGGCCCGTTAACCAGCAGGTCTGCGCGGCTGGCCTTGCCCCGGCCGGTTTTTTTCGTCACAGCCTTGCGTGATGCCGTCTTCTTCGTCGTTTTTTTCCGGCTGGTGGTCTTCTTCGCCGGCTTTGCGCGGCTGGCAGTTTTCTTTCTAGCCGCTTTCTTCGCGGGCTTCTTGCGCCCGGTCGTCTTCTTTTTTGCTACCTTTTTCTTTGCCGTCTTTTTGCGGCCGGCAGCCTTCTTTTTAGCTACCTTTTTCCTGGCAGTCTTTTTGCGGGTGGTTTTTTTCTTTGCCGTCTTGCGGGCAGTGGCCTTTTTCGTCGTTTTTTTCCTGCTCGCGGCTTTTTTCCGCGTGGCTTTCTTGCGGGCGCCGCGGCTGGCGGACGCCTTTTTCGTGCGGGCGGAAGACTTTTTACGTGTCGCCATCGGTACACCTCGGGCCGGAGAAAACGCGAGATTCTAGCGTTTTCCAGCCGGTTTTGCAGCCACCGTTCAGGGCAGGGACACTGCCGGCGGTGCTTCCCAGTCTGGCTGACGATGTTCAGCAACTACGGTCGTATAAATGCCGCCTCGTACATTAAATTCCGCTCGTAATCGCATGAACTTTGGTTCAATTGCCCCGGTCAGATCAGCAAGAATCTGGTTGGTGACGGCCTCGTGGAAGGCCCCCTCATTGCGGTATGACCAGACGTACATCTTCAGCGCCTTCAACTCCACGCACAGCCCGTCGGGGACGTACTCGATGTGAAGAGTCGCAAAATCAGGCTGGCCGGTTTTCGGGCAGAGGCAGGTGAACTCTGGAATCGAAATCCGAATGGTATAATCGCGGCCAGGTTCCGGGTTGGGAAAGGCCTCGAGTTCACGACTGGGCTGCGGCTTTTCACTGGAGAAACTCATACTCGGTCACCGGTACATTGTTGCAGTGGAGTTGATTGTACTAGTTGCATCGCGAGGATAAAGCGGAACCGACCAGACTGGCGCCCGGCAGTAAAGCGCCCGACTCCCGCCTCCCTCTGTTTTACAAGTTTGCCATTGTTCAAATTCAATTGCGGTTCGCGCTTACGCGTAGCCGGGGATTACTTTAAACTATCGCTTTTACAGGAATGCGTCTGCCTTAAATGCGTCTGAGCAAAATCAAGCTGGCTGGCTTCAAGTCATTTGTCGATCCAACGACCCTCGAATTTCCCGGTAACCTGCTGGCAGTCGTCGGTCCCAATGGTTGCGGTAAATCGAACGTCATTGATGCGGTTCGCTGGGTCATGGGCGAGAGTTCGGCCAAGACCCTGCGTGGTGATTCACTGGCCGATGTTATTTTCAACGGCTCGACGTCACGCAAGCCGGTAGGCACAGCAACAATCGAACTGATATTCGACAATTCCGACGGCGCCATCGGTGGGCCGTATGCCAATTACAACGAAGTGTCGATAAAGCGACTGCTGTCACGCGATGGCACCTCGCAGTATTTTCTGAATAACACGCGCTGCCGACGCAAAGATATCAAGAGCATTTTTCTTGGCACCGGCCTCGGTCCACGCAGCTACGCGATTATCGAGCAGGGCATGATCTCGCGGTTGATCGAGGCACGGCCCGAAGACCTGCGTGTTTACCTGGAGGAAGCGGCCGGAATATCCAAATACAAGGAGCGCCGGCGCGAAACAGAAAATCGTATGCGCCACACGCGCGATAATCTTGATCGGCTGAATGACCTGCGCGAAGAGGTGGAGGCGCAGCTGAAACACCTGCAGCGCCAGGCAAGCGTCGCCGAGCGCTACAAGACTTACAAGGACGAGCAGCGCCGTTCAGCAGCGGAGCTGCTGGTTCTGCGGATGCGCGAACTCCAGGCTGGCATGGCGGCCGAACGGCAGAAGCAGATGGAATGCGAGACGGCCCTGGAGGCTGCAATCTCACAGCAACGCTCGATCGAGGCCGACATAGAGAAGGCGCGTGAGCGCCAGGCCGGCAATACCGATGCAGCCAACGCGGTGCAGGAACGCTTCTACACAACCGGTGCCGAGATTGCCCGTCTGGAGCAGCAAATCCAGCACAGCCGTGAGATGCGCAAACGCCACGAAGATGACCTGGTGCAGACGCGTTCGGGTCTGGAAGAGCTCGACGTGCTGATCAATCGCGATTCTGGTGAACTCAAGGACCTCGAAGGGACGCTGGGTTTGCTCGAACCGGATCTGCAGCGGGCGCGTGAAGCCGAATACGGTTCGGCAGCCGGACTGCAACAGGCTGAGTCAGCCATGCAGGCGTGGCAGCAAAGCTGGGACGAGCATGCCGAGAAACGCAACGCGGCACAGCAGACGCTGGAGGTCGAGCAGGCGCGTATCGAGCATCGGGAACAAGCACTGCGTGACTACCGCAACCGCAGCGAGCAATTACAGACGCAGCGCGAAGAGCTCTCTGTAGCTGCATTGAAAGAGCAGATCAGCGGCATTTCCCGCGAGGAGTCTGCCAAGCGGGTCATGCTGGAAGGTCTGCACAGCGGGCTTGCCTCAATCATCACTGAGGTTGACGGCCTGCGTGACGAGGACAAACGCCTCGCGGCACGGCTGGACGAGAGCCGTGTCGAGCTGCACCAGCTGCAGGGCAGGCTGGCTTCGCTGGAGGCGCTGCAGCAGGCGGCGCTGGGCGAGAACAAGAAGGCGGTAATGCGCTGGCTGGAAGGCAGCACGTTTGCCGGTCAACAGCGGCTGGGCCAGGTGCTGTCAGTCGAGCCGGGTTGGGAGCGGGCGGTCGAAACGGTTCTTGGTGATTACCTGGAAGCGATCTGTATAGATGGCATGGACGCTGTTGAGGCGGTACTCGGTGAGTTGCCCGACTTTTCGCTCGGCTTCGTCGTAACCGGCAAGCCTGGCAAATCAGGCTGGTTCAAGGCCGGCGAGCCGCTGGCAACAAAAGTCAGCGGCGATATCCGCGTCGATTCGCTCATGTCACAGGTTTTCGCTGCTGACTCGTTGAGTGAGGCGCTGGGTATGCGCAGCCGGCTGGGCGCCGGTGAGTCTGTTATTACGCGCGACGGCGTCTGGATTGGTGCCGACTGGTTGCGGGTGAGCCGGGATGAAGAGGCACACGCCGGCGTACTCTCGCGCGAGGATGAAATCCGCCGTTTGCGGCTGCGCTGCGACACGCTGCAAAGGGAAGTGTCCGAGCTTGGCGAAAAGCACGATGCGGCACGCAACCGGATTACCGCACTCGACAAGAAGCGCGACCTGGCGCAGGTCGAGGTCAACCAGGTTGGCAGCGTTCATGCCTCGCTGCGAGCGAAGCTGGAGGAGCGCCAGGAAAGACTTGAGCACCAGACCCGGACGATCGATTCGCTGGCCAGCGAAGCCGGCAGCGTCGGTGAGCAGGTGCGTGAAATCGAGGAAGCGCTGCGCCAGTCCCGCATCCTGGTCGATGAAACCAGGCGGCAGCTGGCCAACCTGGAAGAGCAGAAACACGAGCTGGTCGCGCAGCGTATCAGCCTGACCGAGAAGCTGGCGCAGGCCCGCGACGCCGCGCGCGAAGACCGTGAGCGTACCCAGCAGCTGGCGATTGAAGTCGAATCGCGTCGTTCGACCCAGCAGACCGCCAGCGGCAGCATTGAGCGCATGCGGCGGCAGCAGGAGCAACTGCAACAACGCATCGTAGAGCTGGGCCAGCAAATCGAGGCCAGCGTTGCACCTCAGGCCGCGAACGACGAGCAACTGCAGGCATTGCTGCAGTCACGCATTGCCATCGAGAAGGAGCTGGGCGATGCACGCAGCAAACTCGAATCGGTGGAAGATGAACTGCGCAAACTGGACGAAACCCGTTTGCAGCAGGAACAGGAAGTCCAGAGACATCGCGATGCACTGAACGAAGTACGGCTTAGCGGCCAGGAAGTACGAGTGCGGCACGAGACGGTAGCTGAGCAGTTTGCTGAAACCGCCTTCGATCTCGAAACAATGCAGGGGGAATTGCCGGAGGACGCGGCAGCAGCCGACTGGGAGCAGCGGCTGGAAAAACTCGACGCGAGAATCTCCCGGCTGGGCGCTATCAACCTTGCCGCTATCGACGAATATCGCGAGCAGTCCGAGCGCAAGGAATACCTGGACTCCCAGCATGACGACCTGAACGAGGCGCTGGAAACGCTCGAGCGGGCTATTCGGAAAATTGACAAGGAAACCCGGGCACGGTTTCGTGAGACCTTCGAACAGGTTGATGCGGAGTTCCGCCGCCTGTTCCCACGCCTGTTTGGTGGCGGCACCGCCTTTCTCGAACTTACCGGAGATGACCTGCTGAACTCAGGCGTCACGGTTATGGCGCGCCCGCCAGGCAAGCGCAACAGCACTATTCACTTACTGTCCGGTGGCGAGAAGGCACTGACTGCCGTCGCGATGGTGTTTGCGATATTCGCTCTGAACCCCGCACCGTTTTGCATGCTCGACGAGGTCGACGCCCCGCTGGACGATGCGAACGTCGGAAGGTTCTGCGATATCGTTCGCGAGATGTCTGAGACCGTTCAGTTTATTGTGATTACGCACAACAAGACCACCATGGAAATGGCCAACCAGCTGATGGGCGTGACCATGCAGGAGCCGGGCGTATCGCGCCTGGTCGCGGTGGATGTTGACGAAGCGGTGCAAATGGCTGCGATGTAATGGCTGTCTGGCCAGCCGTCGGGTACAAAAATGACTGAACTCAGGATGATTCTTCTGGCCGTAGGCGTCGTCGTGATCGCCGGTATCTACTGGTTTACCCGCCGGGAGAAACGCGCAAAAGGGAGCGGCGGTGAGCGGCGCGAACCGAGCTTCGAGACCTTTGTCAGTGAATCTGATTCTGTGCCGTCGACCCGCGCTGCAGACTTCGCCAGACAGTCCAACCCGGTGGCCGAGGCAGCCGACGTGACCAGCAGCATTGCGGATGCGCCGGCTAGTGCCCGGCAGGCGTTTACTGCGCCAGCCGACGCGCCCGTTTCACCGGCCGGGCAGCCATTCCAGCAGGCTGACCTGCCGCTGCCTGAGGAGCTGCGCCCGGAACCGGAGGCGCAACTTGGCGCCGACTCCTCAGCATCTTCGCCAGACCAGAAAGAAATGGTCATCGTGATCAACGTGTCGGCCAAGGGCGGCAAGCGTTTCGGCGGCCCGGAAATCGTCGATGCGTTGCGGGCCGAGCAGCTGGAATTGGGCGAACTCGATATTTTTCATCGGCGCAGCGGTGGGCGCTCGATGTTCAGCGCAGCGAGCATGGTTGAGCCTGGCACGTTCGACTTATCCACGATTGATCGCTTTTCCACACCCGGTGTCAGCCTGTTCCTGGTGTTGCCGGGGCCTGACAGCCCGGTGGCGGCCTTCACCGAGATGTTGTCAGTTGCCCGCCGGCTGGCCACGACACTTGGGGGTGAAGTGCTGGATGAAAGCGGCAGTACGCTCAGTCGCCAGGCCGCCAGCCATTTGCGCGAACAAATAATCAACTTTGCCCATCGTATCCGGTAACCGCCATGGCGGTGCCGCAGAAGATCAAGCGTCGCGCCGCGAAGTTGCGCGCGGAAATAGAGCAGCATAATTACCGGTACTACGTACTGGACGATCCGGAGGTAGCCGATACCGAGTACGATCGCCTGTTACGTGAGCTTGTTGAACTGGAGCAGCAGCATCCGTCGCTGGTAACGCCGGAATCGCCAACCCAGCGTGTCGGCGCGGCACCGGCGGCTCAATTCGATCAGGTGCAGCATGAAGTTCCTATGCTGTCACTGGGGAATGCTTTTGATGAGTCGGAGTTGCGTGCTTTCGATCGCCGTATTCACGAGCGCCTGTCAATCGAAGACGACATCGATTACACCGCCGAGCCCAAGCTGGATGGCCTGGCCGTAAACCTGCGCTACGAGGCCGGACTGCTGGTGCGTGGGGCAACCCGTGGCGACGGGCAGCACGGCGAAGACGTTACTCATAATATTCGCACCATTCCTTCGGTTCCTTTGCGGCTGCGGGGAACCGGATTCCCGCCCGTGGTAGAGATCCGTGGCGAGGTTTACATGCCCAAAGCCGGTTTCGCGCGGCTGAATGCGCGTATGGCGAAAGAGGGCGGCAAGGTGTTCGTAAACCCGCGTAACGCAGCAGCCGGCAGCCTGCGGCAGCTGGATCCAAAGCTGACTGCGGAGCGACCGTTGCAGATCTTCTGCTACGGCGTCGGGTTTGCCAGTGAAACGACGCTGCCCGCTACTCATGGCGAGATCCTGGAGGCGCTGAAAGAGTGGGGCTGCCGGGTCTGCCCGCAGGCCGAGGTTGTATCCGGAGTCGACGGATGCCTGGAGTACTACGGCAAAATTGGGCAAAAACGCGAGAAATTGCCGTACGAGATTGATGGTGTCGTTTATAAGGTGAATCGTGCCGATTTCCAGGAAAGACTCGGCTTTGTCTCACGTGCGCCACGGTGGGCAATAGCGCACAAGTTTCCAGCGCATGAGGAAATGACGGTTGTGAATGACGTGGAGTTCCAGGTAGGCCGTACCGGTGCCCTGACGCCGGTGGCTCGTCTGGAGCCGGTTTTTGTGGGCGGGGTGACCGTAAGCAATGCCACCTTGCACAACATGGACGAGCTGCACCGCAAAGATGTCCGGGTTGGAGACAAGGTGATTGTGCGACGTGCCGGAGACGTAATTCCAGAGGTCGTTAAGGTGGTCGGCAAACGACGCAAGCGACCACGCCCGGTGCAGCTGCCAAAGAAGTGTCCTGAATGCCGGTCGGCAGTGATGCGTGCCGAAGACGAGGCAGTCGCCCGCTGTACTGGTGGATTGTTTTGCCCGGCGCAACGCAAGCAGGCCATTGGTCATTTTGCCTCCCGCCGCGCCATGGACATCGATGGGCTCGGCGGAAAGCTCATCCAGCAGCTGGTCGAGGCGGAGCTGGTGCGTACGCCGGCAGACCTGTACCGGCTGGAGAAATCGCAGCTGCTCGGGCTGGAGCGGATGGGAGAGAAATCCGCTGACAATTTGCTGGCGGCAATCGACCGCAGCAAGAACACTACGCTGGCACGCTTTCTGTACGCTTTGGGTATTCGCGAGGTGGGAGAGGCCACAGCAGCAGCGCTGGCAGCCTATTTTGGGTCGCTCGAGCCACTGCTGGAGGCAGATGCAGAGGTTCTCGTGGAAGTGCCCGATGTCGGCCCCATAGTGGCAGGCCGCATCGTCGGGTTTTTCAGGGAATCGCATAACCGGGAGGTGGTGGAAGAGTTGTGCCAGCTGGGTATCACCTGGCCCGTCGTGGAAAGACACGCCGACGATTCCGGTCCACTCGATGGCCTTGTATTTGTGCTAACTGGTACCCTGAGCGACATGACCCGCGAGCAGGCAAAGGAGCGCATCATGGAATTAGGCGGACGCGTATCCGGCAGTGTCTCCAGGAAGACTGACTATCTCGTCGCCGGCGCCAAAGCCGGCTCAAAACTAAAGAAAGCCGAGAAGTTGGGCGTGAAAATACT
>JABDJB010000047.1 GCA_013003425.1 Gammaproteobacteria bacterium
GCGGCGTGTAGGTGTAAGTACCGTCGCTATTCAGCGTCAGCGTGCCACCGTTGGCCGTGGTAAACGGACTGCCCAGCGTGATCGGCGTACCGCCCTGATCCGCAGCCGTCACCGTGGTCGGGCCATCACCCAGGGTGTCATTGGCCAGTACATCACCGGTGGCATCAGCACCGCCTTCGGTGGCCGTGTTGGTATCTGCGCTGGCGCTGGGCAGCAGGTCAATAACCGGAGTATTGCTGTCGCTGTTGTTGGTGGGGTCCGGATCGATCTCGTTCGCCCCGGTTATCGTCGCGGTGTTGGTGTACGGGCCAGTAGCGTTAACCGTGGCCGTAATATCAATGGTCGCGCTGCCGCCACTCGCAATTGCGCCGATATCCCAGAGGCCGGTGCCTGACGTATAGGTGCCATCGCCAACGGCACTGACAAATGTGTAACCCGCTGGCAGTGCATCGGTAATTTCAACGCCCGACGCTGCATCAGGACCCGCGTTGGCGGCCGTCAGCGTAAACACAACGTTCTGGCCTACCTGCGGATTATTGTTGTCGACCAGCTTGCTTACAGATACGTCTGCTTCAGGGTCATTGATCGTAATGTCATGCAATGCGATGACTTTGCGGTTCGGATCGTTGTCCGGGCCTTCGATGGGGTAGCGCCACTGAATCAGCACCTGGGTAATACGCTGATTAAAAGTGAAAGTGGCGTTAGCGTTTCCCGTGTTTGGCTGTGATGAGGCCGTACCCTCAACGGTATTGGAAGGGCTGGAGGGATTCAGCTGGTTAAAGCCGAGGCCCGGCAGGACAATGCTTGACGGATCCACGCTGCCGCCGCCTACCGCGGTCGCAGTGACAACCACTCGATCCCAGAAATTGTTGACATTGTTACTGCGGTCGACGTCAAACAGCGTGAAGGTAACGTCTTCCACACCCCCGGGGTGTGTGAAATCCATGATGATGGAGATTTCGTAGTCGGCCTGTGTCGTGCCTGGCGGATAGTCCTTGGCAAAATGCAGCGACTGTTCGGCGCCACCGAAGCCGCCTTCCTGGACATTGCGGATGCCGGGGGCGATCGGCGGTGTACCCGCAGTGACGATTCCGTCCAGCGCAGCGGTATTGCCGGCCATCGAGAAATTGACGCTCCCGTTACCAAGCACATAGCTCTGACTCTGGCTGCTATCCGGCCAGGTCAAGGTATCCCAGTCCAGTGTCTGTGTGGCGGCCATCGCCGCATTGCCCGCCAGAACGAAGATGGCCGTAACAGCCGACAGAAAGGTGCGCTTGCTAAAGAAAGACATATTGCTAATCCGCTAGGTGGTTTGTTTTTGTTTGCGTGGTATCAGATGTGATCAGAGCTATTCGTCGATGTCATCGTCATCGAAAATCACTACTTCGCCCTGGTCATCGAGCAGCACTACGCCTTCAGCAGTCGTCAATCGCACGAAGAACGACTCTGCAGGTTCGCTGGTATCGTCACCGATAATGAACACAGTGAGGTCGGCTGATTGCTGTCCCGCAGAAAAGCTGATCTGACCAGCCGCTGCCAGATAATCATTGCCGACCACGGCGGTACCGTCCTGAGTAGCCCAGTCGATTAGCACCGGGCCCGGCGCCGGCACATCGAGGCTCACCGTAAGCACAACCGGTACATTAGTAACGTTATTGAATTCGGTGCCCTGACCATCATTGATAACAACATTCGGCAATGGCGGCATCGGGTCCGACGAGCCGTCGTCCGACGAACTGTCATCATCCGAAGACTTGTCATCCGACTTGCTGTCATGGTCTTTGGAACTACCATCATCTGACGATTTGTCATCAGACTTGCTGTCATGGTCTTTGGAGCTGTCGTCGTCAGAAGACTTGTCGTCCGAGCTGCTACCTGAATCCGACGAGCTGTCCTCATCGCCGATCATCAACTCTTCGAGACAGGCCACGTCGCCTTCATCACAGAATCCGGTGGCCAGCGCTTCTTCCAGGGTCAGGCCGGAAGCGGCAAGCGCATCGGAGAATTGCGCCGAACCCATCCACGAGCCGACCAACAATACCGCAACTGCGGTGAAGTTCAGAGACTTAGTCATTGATTTATAATCCTTTTTTTGGTCGGCCAGCGCTTTTCCGTGGAGTCCGCGGCCGACGTCAGCGAGTCACTTGAATCCCAAAGTCCTCGCGAAAACCGAGTGACGCTAGCACATTAGCCTTCATTTATGGGCTGCGGATTGCAAACTTTCCTTAACTTTTTGTATTCCAACACTTTACTCGTCTATGTCATCATCGTTCAGCAGAGTGCCCACGCCGGTCCCATCGCCAATATTCAGGCCAACGGGCTTCGACAGGACCACTTCGAAAGTTTCGTCGGATTCAAACACATCGTCGGCAACCGTTTCGATGAAAATATTCTGTGCCAGATCGCCGGCGAAGAACATCAGCACACCGGTCGCCGCAACAAAGTCTTCACCGGAGAATGCCGTCCCGTTGGCCGTATTAAACTCGACTTCTACTGTCTGGCCAGCGGGCACGGGCTCGGATAGCGTCACCAGGAACTGCAATTGGTTAGACGCAACGGAGCCTTCGTCAACCATCGCATCACCGACGCTCACAACCGGCACCACTACCTGCGCCGCCTCATTCTTGTAGAAGACCCCACACTTGGGCTGCTTCTTGTCTTGCGACTGATCATCCGAACTTCCGTCATCCGACTTGCTGTCGTGGTCTTTGGAACTACCGTCATCTGACGATTTGTCTTCCGAACTGCTGTCGTCGTCGCTCGAATTGTCATCCCGCAGCACCTCTTCGAGACAATTGGTATCGCCCTCATCACAGTAACCGCTGGCGATCGCACGCCTGAGCGCTTTGCTGGTTTTGCGTGCGGTAGATTTTTCGTCGGACGACCCGTCATCGCTCGATGAATCGTCATCACTGGAAGCGTCATCCCCGGGGCAAGGCATCTCGGGGTCGGCGTACTTGTAGTTGCACCCCGAGCGAACCCAGACACCGGTAATCACCTGTCCAACCAGCTCGCCCACGCCCGAGAACTCCCCTGATTTGCCTTTTACTTTTGAAACATACTGGGTGCGGCCATCGTGGAAAAGCAGGGTCACCGAATCAAGTTTCTTGCTTGAGGAAACCATGACCGTGAGATTATCAGAGGCGAACGATACGGTTACTTCCGGCAAACAACTTTTTACCTTGGCATCGCTGGAACTGTCGTCATCACTGCCTGCATCAGAACTATCGTCGTCGTTGTCCTCTGTGGTCCGGACTTTGGCTGAAGTTGACGTATGCGTGAAGAACGCTCCTTCACGGGCAGGGACGGCCTTAACCGTCGGCCCGGACGATCGTTCGCTCCAAGAGGCAACAGCACGCGCCAGATATTCAGAAAAATGCATTTCGCGGGCTTTCTCTCGGGCATCGGCTGCCGTGGGGTGTGCGAGGATGAGTGAGCCTGCGAGGGCAAGCGCGAGCATGCTGAATTTGCCGGTTGTGGAGAAGTTTTTCATTTGCCTGCCTCTTAAACGAAAAGACCCACGCTGCAGCTCTCGCTACCATGGGTCCTTAAACGAAAAAACCCACGCTGCAGCTTTCGCCACCATGGGTTAGTACTTGCTCAGATTGTTACGGGTGCGCTCGCCGCCCCCGTTTCCTGCCGGGCTCTCTTGCCCAACAGGAACCGCAGTTTAGGGCCTGTTCGCGCATGGACTCTGTGAAGGCCGTCACAGATAGTCGCCACGAATGTGACTGATTGTTAACGAGGTTAAGCTCTCAGCAGTCGTTGCTTAACATATTCGCTGAATCAGGGCACAAGCATGCTTTGCCCCGCCAGGGGAAGGATTGCTACTGGCTCCCTGCCCTGGATCAAGTCCGGGGCAGGCTTTGCGCGGGGATGGCGTTGGTGGCCGCGGGCACGATGTTGGTGACTGCGGAGATGAGATTGAGAACGACAGCGAAGGTCCGGGGCAAGCTCCCCGGAGGCGACAGCAACGATAGGCCAACATGTCGCCGGCGTGCGGCTTAGTACTTGCCGGTGAGGTTCAGGAACCAGCCCTGGTACTCGTAGCTGAGATCGGTGAGATCGTCGCTGAAATCGGTGAAGTTGTAACCGATGCCGAGCTTGAAGTGCTCGCCGAAGTGCCGATCAAGTTCCACCAGGAAGCCTGAGCGCATGCTGTCATCCTCGGCCACATCCAACAGGCGGTACTCAAGCACGCCGTCCCAGCGCTTTATCAGATGGTAGCGTCCGCGCAGGGCGAACAATCGGGCCGTACTCTCAAACCAGTTGCCGGAGTTGCGATCGAAGCGCAGCTCACCGCGGCGCTGGGCAATCTTGCCGCCCAGCTCCCAGCGACGAGTCAATTGATAAAGCGCCTCGACAGCCACCACGTTGGATTTCTGGTCGGTGCCCGCGCCTGATTGGCCGATCGCAGGCAAATCATATAAATAAGTGTACTTGGCCAGCAGGTTGAGTCGATTGTTGTGCACGGGCCGGTAGGCGAAACCGAAGCCTGCTTCAACAAACTTGGCATCAAGGTCGCTGCTAATCTGGTTCTGGGTATCGGAGTAGTTCAGCCTCAGCATCATCCGCAAGCTGTCGTTCAGCTTCCAGTTCAACCGGTTGGACGAGAGGTACTGCTCCCGATCCTCGGCGCCCTCGTCGTCACGGTACTCGAACTTGGCGGCCCACTGCACTTCCTGGTTGCGATACTGGCCGGACAAGGTCGCTGCGTCGCGTTCCACCGGCCCGCTCAAGGCCTCGAGATCGCCACTTTGGATACTAAGACCGAAATTCCAGCCCGGCCGCGGGATGAAGTCGAGACCGAAAGCATGGCTCACACCCGCTTCCTGGTTACCACGGCTGAACTGACGCTCGTTGAACACGCTGACCTGGTTGCTGATGCGCGAGCGATGGCCCAGCGTCAGTTGGCTGCGCCGGTCACCCGCATCGCTGCGATCCGTTGACAGCGTGTAGCTGGTGTACAGGCGATGATCGTTGTTAATGCGATGATCCAGACTCAGCGTGGCAGCATCGCCCCGGTCGCCCGAGGAGTACTCGGTCGCCAGGTTGGTCTTGTTGCTCACGCGCCAGCGGGCGCCCACGGTGCCGAGATTATTGTCCGGCACGGCGTCATCGTTATCAATAGTGAATTGCCCCTGAGCATAAACGTCCCAGTTGCTACCAATTCGGTAGGTAAAGCGCAGAGCGCCCAGCGTATTTTCCAGCGAAGTCCCAGCCACCAGGTTGTCGGTCTGCTGCCTTCTCACTTCTGCGGAGACGGTGCCCCTGTCGGTGAGGCGGTAATCGCCCTGCACCGCCACGCGCTGGTCTTCGGCCTGACCAGCACGTTCGACCACGGCCAGACGAGCAGACAGTCGCAGGCGCTCATTGAGCTCACCCGAGACTTCAGCCCCGTACTCGGTCAGCTCGGTACCCGTGTCACGACGTGCCGCCGAGAACCCGGCCTCACTCTGGCGCCACCAGGTCGCAGCGGTCAGATCCCGCTCGGTCAGCCCTTGCTCGCGGAAGTTCACCCGCCCTTCCAGCGCCAGGGCATCGCCCTCACGATCGGCCAGGGTGGTCGGGTTGGTGGTCACAAAGCTCAAACCACCATTGTCCGAATAAAACACCGGCGCCTGGGTCGCCTCGGTCCTGGCAATCTCGGCCTTGAGATAAGTCCCGCGGCCCGCCTGCAAGGTCACGTCCGCACCCAGCATCTGGTAGTCCTCGCCACCGCGGTTCTCGTCCACCGCGGTCACG
>JABDJB010000048.1 GCA_013003425.1 Gammaproteobacteria bacterium
GGCGCGGCAATGATCGGATGCAATGAAGCTTGGCCCATTAAAAGATCTTGGGGGGGCTACCGCCAGCTGAAAAATCAGCCTTTTAGAGTCAATTGTTGCAAAGAATCTCGGTCTGACCCCAATTACCCCAATTACCATCTGGGGTGTCCGGAACCTTAGTTATTATTCGACGGTGACGGACTTGGCGAGGTTGCGCGGCTGGTCGACGTCGGTGCCGCGCAGCACGGCGACATGGTAGGCCAGCAGCTGTAGCGCGACGGTGTAGACAATCGGGGCAATCAGCCGGTCGCAATGCGGCATCGGGATTACCTTGATGCCATCTTCGTCTTTGATCCCGGTTTCGCGGTCGGCAAACACATACAGCTGGCCGCCACGTGCCCGCACCACCTGCATGTTGGACTTGAGCTTGTCCAGCAATTCGTTGTTTGGCGCGACGACGACAACCGGCATCTCGTCGTCGATCAGCGCCAGCGGGCCGTGCTTGAGTTCGCCGGCTGCATAAGCCTCGGCGTGGATGTAAGAAATCTCTTTAAGCTTCAGCGCGCCTTCCATCGCGATTGGCCACATCGGGCCGCGGCCCAGGAACAGCGTGTGGTTTTTCTCGGCGAAGTCCTTAGCCAGCTGCTTGAGCGTGTCGTTCATCTCCAGCGCCTGCTCACTGGCCGCGGCAGCATGATAAAGATGCGACACCAGTTCACGCTGGCGCTCTTCGCTCATGCCGCGGTGCCGCGCGAGCATCATGGTCACGATCAGCATCGACAATAGCTGGGTGGTAAACGCCTTGGTGCTGGCGACGCCGATCTCCGGCCCGGCCTGCGTCATCATCACCAGGTCGGACTCGCGCACCATTGAGCTGTGTGCGCTGTTGCAGATAGTGAGCGAACCGAGATAGCCGGCCTGTTTGGCCATGCGCAGTGCTTCCAGCGTATCTGCCGTTTCGCCCGACTGCGACAGGGTTACAAACAGTGTGTTCGGCGGCACGGTGACCTGGCGATAGCGGTACTCGCTGGCGATCTCGACCTGCACCGGCAGATCAGCCAGCGCCTCGATCCAGTACTTGCCGACACAGCCGGCGTGATAGCTCGTGCCACACGCAATAATGTGTATGTTCTCGACCTTGGCCAGCAACTCATTGGCTTGTGGACCCAGCGCGTTGGGCAACACGCGATGGTTGGCCACACGTCCATAAAGTGTGTCGGCCAGCGCCGCCGGTTGCTCAAAAATCTCTTTCAGCATGAAGTGCGGGTACTGGCCTTTCTCGGCGGCATCGGCGCTCCACTTCTCTTCGTGTGCCTGGCGCCAGACCGGCTCGCCATGCTCGTCGAAAACATTAACCTTGTCGCGGCGAATCTCGGCAAGGTCGCCCTGCTCGAGAAAAATAAAACGCTGCGTCACTGGCAGCAACGCCGGCACGCCGCTGGCGACGTAGTTTTCGCCGTCGCCGACACCGATAACCAGCGGGCTGGCCACGCGGCTGACAATAAGGCGATCGGGGTCTTCGGCATCGAACACCAGCAGCGCATAGGCGCCTTCGAAGCGATCAACCGCCTTACGCACGGCTTCGACCAGGTCGTTACCCTGAGTCAGGTAATAATGGACCAGATGGGCGACGACTTCGGTGTCTGTGTCGGACTGAAACTCGTAGCCCTTCGCCTGCATCTCTTCCTTGATGGGCTGAAAGTTTTCGATGATGCCGTTGTGTATTACTGCGACACGCCCACCCGACAAATGCGGGTGCGCATTGGCCTCGGTGACACCACCATGAGTGGCCCAGCGCGTGTGCGCGACACCCAGATGTCCCTGCAGGGGCGTCGCGGCCAGCTTTTCATCGAGTTCGGCAACTTTGCCGACCGCACGGCACAACCCGATCTGGCCACTATCGTCGCGCACGGCGACGCCGGCCGAATCGTAACCACGGTATTCGAGGCGACGCAGGCCCTCGATCAGGATCGGGACGATGTCACGGTCTGCAATGGCGCCGACAATTCCGCACATTGTGGCCTCAGGAGTCCTTTGAACGTCTGGGTAGTCTGATCCAGGTCGCGATGCCCGCCTGTGGACTGGTTCTCATTTTTTGGGCTTTTTCACCGGCTTCTGCCAGCCTTCAATGCTTTTTTGCCGGGCGCGTGCAACTGTAAGCGTATTAGGCTTTGTGTCCTTGCTGATCGTCGAACCGGCGCCAATTGTTCCGCCCTCGCCTATGTGCACCGGGGCGACCAGCTCGGTCCCCGACCCGACAAACACATCATCCTCGATTTTCGTTCGATGCTTGTTGGCACCATCGTAGTTACACGTGATTGTGCCGGCGCCGATGTTTACGCTCTTGCCGATTGTAGTGTCGCCGATGTAGCTCAGATGACTGACCTTGCTGCCTTTGCCAATGGCACTTTTTTTCACCTCGACAAAGTTGCCTATCTTCACTTCACTACCGACAAAAGTCTCCGGCCGCACCCGGGCGAACGGGCCGATAGCCGACCGCGGTCCGATGTGAGCGTTGTCGATTAACGTATTTGGCAACACCTGGCAGTCCTGCTCGATCTGGCTGTCACGGATAAAACAGTTTGGCCCGATGCTCACGTTGTCATCCAGCTTCACCTCGCCCTCGAACACGACGTTTACGTCAATGATAACGTCGCGGCCGCAGGTCAGCGTACCGCGCACATCCACGCGTGTCGGATCGGCCAGCGTTACACCGGCATCCATCAAAGCCTCTGCGTTGCGCCAGCGCAGTGCGGATTCGACCTCGGCAAGCTGGCGGCGATCATTGATACCAAGCACTTCTTCCGCCGACCAGGCTTCAACGGTATTTACCGTGACACCGTCGGCAACCGCCATGGCGATGACATCGGTCAGGTAGTACTCGCCCTGCGCGTTGTCCGACGACAGTTTAGCCACCCAAGCACGCAACAGCGCCGCGCTGCAGGCAACGAAGCCGGTGTTCACCTCGGCGATCAGCAGCTGCTGTTCTGTTGCATCCTTTTGTTCGACGATGCGCTGCACGTTGCCCGCGTCGTCACGCACGATGCGACCATAACCATCCGGGTCCGGCAACACGGCTGTAAGCACGCCAAGCCCATCATCGCCGGCAGCATCGACCAGTTCCTGCAGTGTGTCGGCAGTAATCAGCGGGACGTCGCCGTACAGCACCAGTACGACATCGTGATCGGCAATGCGCGGCAGTGCCTGGGCGACGGCGTGGCCGGTACCGAGCTGCTCGGCCTGCTCCACCCAGTCAACCGGCGCATCGGCAAATGCTTCACGCACCGCTTCGCCGCCGTGGCCGTACACTACCAGCGGCGCTTCGGCCGACACGGTCACTGCCGTATCGATGACGTGGGCCAGCAGCGGCCGACCGGCGAGCGGCTGCAGCACCTTGGGCCGGGCGGAATTCATACGGGTGCCCTGCCCCGCAGCGAGAATGACGATACTTAGCGACATGGGTGCGGATTCTAGCGCGGAATTGTGGCAAAAAGGGGCTGTCGCAAGGAGTCGCGACTGAAGTCGCTCCCACGGCAGCTCTTCGCAGGGAGTCGCGACTGAAGTCGCTCCCACGACAGCCTGTCGCGGACAGTTGCAGATATTGCTGCCCGTGGCCCGTGCATGCCGGTAAACTAATCGTCTACGCTGAAGCAATGTCAGTGCGCCACGGTCCAATGACGAAAACCCCAATTCCGCAGCGGCTTATGCTGTTCATCCTGCTGCTGTGCCCGGCAATGGTAATGGCCGCTGTACGCATTGACGGTATCGCCGGGGATCTGCTGGCCAACGCCCAGGCGCACCTGGCGCTGGATGACGAACCTTGTGACGCGCCGATGTGGCGGGTGCGCCGCCTGCTGCGTCAGGGCAATGGCGAGATCAAAGAAGCCATGCAGGCGCTGGGGCACTACCAGGCCAGTATCGAATCGAGCCTGGCCGCTGGCGACGGCTGCTGGGAAGCGGTTTACACGGTAGTGCCGGGCGCGCCGGTTACGGTGCGCAAGCTGGATATCTCGCTGATCGGCGCCGCGGCTGACGACGCCGAGTTCACTCAGATTCTGGCCAACGCAAAACTGCAGCAACAGCAGCCGCTGCGTCATGATCATTACGAAGCGCTGAAGCGTGCCCTGCTTGATACGGCATCGCGGCGTGGCTATGCCGACGCACGAGTGTTGCGCAGCGAAGTCAATGTCTACCCGCAGGAATCTGTCGCTGACGTCCTCATCGAGATGCAAAGCGGCGAGCGCTACGCTTTTGGTGAGACGATTTTTCGCCAGGAGGTACTGACACCGAAGCTGGTGCAGGGGTTTATGCCGTACCGGCGTGGCGACCCGTACCACTCGGGCCAGCTGGCCGATTTCTACGCCGTGCTGTCCGGCAGCGGTTACTTCGGTCGCATCCAGGTCGAACCCTTGCTGGACACGCGCAGCAACGGCGAAATACCGGTTGCGGTAACGCTGACGCCGGGCAAGCGGCGCCTGTACACCGCCGGGCTGGGTTTCTCGACCGATACCGGGCCACGGGTGCGCGCCGGCTACACCGATCGCCGCGTAAGTCCAAGTGGCCAGCAGTGGAGCAGCAACCTGGTGATGTCGCGGGTCGTTTCAGAATTATCGGCCAACTACCGCCGCCCGCGAGGCGACCCGAAGACTGACTGGCTCAGCTTCGATGCCGGCTTTAAGCACGAAAGCACCGACACCAGCGAAAGCGACGCCTATCAGCTGGGTGTGCACCGCATCCGCCAGCGTCGTAATAACTGGCGCGAGAACCGCTTTGTCGATTTGCTCATCGAAGACTTCGTCATCGGGGAGCAGCAAAGAACGAGCACGCTGGTGATACCGGGAATATCGTGGTCACGCACCAAAGCGGAGAACCGGTTGCGACCGCAGCGGGGTCTGCGGGTTTTTCTCGAGGCCCGCGCCAGCGGCGACATGCTTGGCTCGGACACAAATTTTCTGCGTCTGGAAGCGCGCGGCAAACTGATCCGCAAGCTGTCGCCCAGGTCACGCCTGTTGCTAAGGGCCGAGAGCGGAATCAGCGTGACGGGCGAATTCTCCGAACTGCCGCCGTCGCTGCGCTATTTTGCCGGCGGCGACGCCTCGATACGAGGCTACGATTTTGAATCGCTGGGTCCGCGGGATGCATCCGGTCAGGTCATTGGCGGCTCCGGCAAGGTGGTCGCCAGTGTCGAGTACGAATTCACCATCCTGCCGCGATGGTCGCTGGCACTGTTCGTAGACAGCGGCAATGCCTTCGAAGATCTCGAACTGCAACCGCAAACCGGAGTCGGTATTGGTGCCCGCTGGCATTCGCCGGTCGGTCCGGTTCGCGTCGACCTCGCCAAACCGTTCAACGGCGCCGACCGCTCGGTGCGCCTGCACGTTTCTTTCGGGCCGGACCTGTGAGGCCGGGGCGTTTACTGCTGTGGTTCGGTGCGGCTCTGCTGCTGCTTGCTGTTGTCATTGCGATTGCCGCCGGGTGGGCGGTCCACACCGAGTCCGGTGCCCGCTGGGCCCTCAAGCGCGCCGCCAACGCCAGCGGGGCGATGCGTTTTGACGATGTTTCCGGAACGCTGTTTGGCCGGCTCGATGTCGGCAGCGTGCACTATGCCGACGAATCGGCCGAGCTTGCCGCACAGGGGATAAGCCTGCAGGTCGATCCCGACCGGCTGCTGGCGGGTGAGCTGCACGTGCGTGAACTGACGGCTGAAGCACTCAGCTATACGCCACGCCCGACCACCGGCAAAAAGAAAACCGGCGCGCCACCCTCGCTGCCGATCGACCTGACCGTTGACGATGTTCGCATCGGCCGGATAGTGATCCACGGCGACCGTGACGAACAGATTGATAACGTCGCTGCGCGAGCGCAGTGGCGTGGCGACATGATCACCATCGAAAGCCTGGCGTTGACGGTACGCGACTTCGAAATACAACTCGCCGGCACGGTGCGCCTGCGCGAGCGACCGGTCATCGACCTGAACGCCGACTGGCGCTCGCTGGCGGATAGCGGCCTGCACGGCAGTGGCCAGGTAACCGGCGATACCGCCAGCCTGGCCGTGCAGCATGAACTGGCCGGCCGTTATGCCGTCAGCACACGCGGCACGGTCGATTACCGCGACAACTCGGTGCACCTCGACCTGGTAAACACTGCCGATCAGCTCGACCACGTCGCCGGTGAGCGAAAACTGCAATTCAGCGATGCGAGTTTGTCCATCAAAGGGCCACTCGACAACTACCGCATAAGCCTGAATACCGCTCTTGCATCGCCCGGCCTGCCGGCACTGCAAATCAGTGGCAGCGGCAACGGCAACCTGCAGTCGCTGCAGGTCGCTGACCTGTCGGTAACACCACCACGCGGCAGGCTAAGCGGCAGCGGCGAGCTGCGTTGGGCGCCTGCTGTTTTCTGGCGTTTTGATGTCAGCGCAAACGATATCAACCCGGCCTTGTTTGCCGAACAATGGCCCGGGAACCTGGCTGGCGGGCTCAGGTTCAGTGGCAACCTGGACGAAGCCGGCCTGCGTTACCAGGCACGCGACATCGACATCAGAGGCACGCTGCGCGACAAGCAGCTCGCGCTGTCCGGGCAGGTGCAACTGGCTGGCAACGTCATCGAGATTCACCAGCTGCAGCTGCGTGCCGGTGCGGGCAGCATCAACAGCGTCGGCCAGGTCAACCTCGGCGAGCCGATACGCTGGCAAACCGATCTGTCACTGCGTGACGTCAATCCCGCGTTCCTGTTCGATGACTGGCCAGGGCAACTCAGTGGCAGTGTCCGTTTTGGTGGCAGCTATTCCACCACTGGCACCCGCTTTGTGGCGGAAAACATCGCTATCGATGGGCGGCTGCGCGACCAGCCGCTGCAGCTGGGTGGAACACTCCGGCACGACGGCACCGCGCTATCGCTCTCCCGCGTCAATGTGCGCAGCGGCAATAACCGCCTTCGCATAGACGGTAGTTTCGGGCGCCGGCTGGCCGTGGAATATAACGCCAACATTACCGATCTGGGTGCCTTCGGTCCGCAGTTCGATGGATCGCTCACCGGCGAAGGGCGGCTTGCCGGCACCCTTGCCGCGCCGGTAATCGAAGTTGACCTGGTAGCTGACGGGTTGCGCGTACCGGGTTATGCGATCGGGACGCTGCGCGCTGATGGTCAACTGGCGCCACGCGGCCGCCAGGCGACGCTGCTGCTTGAAGCTGGCGAGGTTGCGCTGGGCGAGCAGCGCATCGACAGCGTGCGCGCCACCGTGCGCGGCGCACTCGACCAGCACGAGATTGCGCTGGAATTGGCGACACCGTTGGGCCGCGTCAACGCAAGCCTGGCCGGCGGCTGGCAGGATGAACAATGGCGCGGCCAGTTGGCTGACAGCCGTTTTGACCTGCAGCAGTACGGCTTGTGGCAACAGCAATCAGCAGCAACGGTAACTGCAGCGGTAGCCGGCGCACAGGTGCGCGAACTTTGCTGGCGACAGGATACGGCGGCTGTCTGTATCGATGGGGGCATCGACGGTGGCGTACTGGCGGCATCGGCGAACGTGCGCGAAGTTCCTGTCGATACGCTGCGGCGCTTCCTGCCACCCGGCACCACGGCTGACGGCGCTATCAATGCCAGCGCCACGCTGCGCGGCACTACGAAAAACCCGCTGCTGGAATTCTCGGCAGGTGCAGCAGCGGTTGACTTCAGCTATCGCTACGCGGAAGACGAGGAACCGGTCACGACCACGGTCGAAGACATCACCCTCAGCGGCACTGCCAGCCTGGAGCAATTGGCAGCAAAGCTGAGCCTGAGCGGACCGGATGACGCTGCACTGCTATTCGACGGCGAACTGATGCAGTGGCGCGGCACCGGCCCGCAGGTCTCGGCACACCTCGACGCCTCGCTACCCGACGCGTCGCTGCTGGGGTTGCTGAGCACGCGCATCAATAACGTCACCGGCTCGCTGCGTGCTGACGGACGTATCGATGGCGACGCCCGGCGACCCAACTTTACCGGCTTCGTGCGACTGGAAAATGCCGGCGCCACAATTCCTGCCGCCGGCATCAGTCTGGATGACGTACAGCTGGAGCTGCGCCCGGCCGGTTCCGGCAAGGTGGGGCTGACTGGTGCCGCTAATTCCAGCGGCGGGCGCATTACGCTCGACGGTACCTTGCAGCTCGATGCCGCGGCAGGCTGGCCGCTGAGCGGGGCTATTACCGGGGAGCGTTTTACCGCGGTGCGGTTGCCCGGTATCGATGTCGTGGTGTCACCGGACCTGCAGCTTGGCGGCAACATTAGAGAACTGATGATCAAGGGCGACGTCGTGGCTGATCGCGCAATCATCGAATTCAAGGAACTACCGGAACAGGCAGTACGCATTTCACCGGACGTCGTTGTGGCAGGTGACGGTCAGACGGAAACGCCGCGCGAATCAATGCTGCAACTGGCGGCTGAGCTGAATGTGGAACTCGGCGAGGAAGTGAGCTTCAGCGGTTTCGGGTTACGCACCGGTCTTGATGGCGAGCTGGCCTTGCGCCTGATCCCCGGCAGGCCGCCACAGGGACGCGGCCTGATTACGCTCGAGTCGGGCCGCTTCCAGGC